>JALDYH010000166.1:0-8651 GCA_032154175.1 Sphingopyxis sp.
GCCCACCCCGCTCTACACCTGGTGGAGCTACCGGGCGAAGGATTGGGAGGCCTCGAACCGCGGTCGCCGCCTCGACCATATGTGGGTGACGCCCGACCTGATGCCCAAGGCGGTGTCGCATCGCATCATCCAGCCGGCACGCAGCTGGGAGCGGCCTTCCGACCATATCCCGCTGATCACCGAGTTCGCCTTTTGACGAGCGATCCGGGAGACAAGGGCGCCCGGCAGGCAGCGCGCGCCATCGATGCACTGCGACGCGGCTGGCCGTTCCGTGTCGCGGGCGCCGACGGTGCGCTCGACCTGCTTGCCATTGAAAGCGCCCGTGACGATGCACTGGCCGAATTTCGCAGCCATGACGTGCTGCTCTCGGGCGAACGCGCCGTGACGCTCAAGCTTACCAACCAGCGCGTCGCCGCGACGCCGGGGCCGGTTCGTCTGGCGAATGCCGGCGAAAACGTCACAGCCGCGCTCGCGGTCGCCGATCCGGCGCTCGATCTCGCCAATCCGCTCAAAGGTCCGTTCCGGACCCTCGCAACCGGCGGCGACGCGGCGGCGACCGCCGCGATGACGATGGCGCGCCATGCCGGACTGCTCCCCGCCTTTTTCGTGCGCGAAGCGGCGGGCGAAGCCGAAACCGAGTGCACGGTCGACGACGTCGCGGCGCTGCTCGCCCCGACGCGGCTTCAGATCGCAGCGCGCGCGCGGCTTCCCGTTGAAGCCAGCGAGACCGCCGAGATCATAGCCTTTCGCACCCCCGAGGAAGCCTCAGACCATGTCGCACTCGTCATCGGCAAGCGCGACGGCAATCCGCCCGTCGTGCGTCTGCACAGCGAATGCCTGACCGGTGATGTGCTTGGCAGCCTGAAATGCGATTGCGGCCCGCAGTTGCACGCCGCGCTCCACGCGATGGCCGACGCACCCTGGGGCGTGCTGCTCTACCTCAGACAGGAAGGACGCGGCATCGGTCTCGTCAACAAGCTGCGTGCCTATGCGCTGCAGGATCAGGGCTATGACACCGTCGACGCGAACCTGCGTCTCGGTTTCCCGGTCGAAGCGCGTGATTTTGCAATTGCGGGACGGATGCTCGACCTCCTGAACATCCCGCGCATCCGGCTGATGACGAACAATCCGGAGAAAGTCGCGCGGCTCGAAAAGGAAGGCGTCGAGGTCGTCGAGCGCATCCCGCTCGCGCTGCCGACGAACAAATATAACGAGCAATATCTGGCGACCAAGCGCGACCGGACAGGCCACCAGCTCTGAACGAAAAAGGCGCCGGACGATGCCGGCGCCTTGATCAAATCAATGAACGAAACGCGCGACCACGTCGCGGTAGCTGCGACTGACCTTCACCTGCGCACCGGAACCCAGCACGAGAAAGCATTCGCCATTGGTGTGCGGCTTGACCTGCTTCACCTGGCTCAGGTTCACGATCGTCGAGCGATGCACGCGCTGAAAATTGCGCGGGTCGAGCCGCTTTTCCAGATCCTTCATCGTCTCGCGCAGGATCAGGCTGTTGTCGGCGGTATAGATGCACATATAATCGCCCGCGGCGTCGATGCGTTCGATGCTGTCGACGTCGACGCGGAAAATCTGGCCGCGATCCTTGATGTTGATCATCTTCTCATAGCGGTCGGCGGCATGGGCGTCGGGCTGGGTTTCGGCGTCATAGTCATCGGCCGCGTCGGGCGCGATTTCGGCGAGAACGGTCTTGAGGCGCTCGACCTCCGCCACGCCGCGTTTTTCGGAAAGGCGCTGACGCACGCGGTCGAGCGCGTCGGCGAGCCGCTCGGGCTCGACCGGCTTCACCAGATAGTCGACCGCCTGCGCTTCGAACGCACGGATCGCATGGTCCGAATAGGCTGTGACGAAGACCACCAGCGGCGGTTCGACTTCCATCAGTCCCTGGATCACCGAAAAGCCGTCGAACCCCGGCATCTGAATGTCGAGGAAAACCAGATCGGGTTTGTGGGTCTTGATCTTTCGTATGGCTTCGCGGCCATTTTGCGCGGTGTCGACGATTTCGACATCGGTGTGCGGTTCGAGCCGCAATTGCAGGCCTTGGGTGGCCAATTTTTCATCATCCACCAGAATGGTTCTGATCGTCATGTTCTTTCGGTTCCAATCGTCATTTGCCCATCGGGCTGGAACGGAAACTCGATAACCACCGTGAACCCGCCCTCAGCGCCCGTATGGACGTCGAACCGATGCTGGTCGCCAAAAGCCTGCGCCAACCGGTCCCTGATATTGGCTAAACCCACGCCGGTCGATTCCGTTGCAATGCCCGTGGTGGGGTCCGTGCGGTCGGCTGACAATCCCGCGCCGGTGTCGGACACGGTAATCCGAACATTTTGACCGGCCAACTGTGCGGAAAGGGTGATATCGGCGCCCTCTTCCTGCGGAGTCACTGCATATTTGATCGCATTTTCGATCAGAGGTTGCAGCAAAAGCGACGGCAATCTTGCCCGTGAAACCGCGGGATCGATCGCAAAATGAGGACGCAAACGCTCCTCGAAACGCATTTTTTCGATATCGAGATACAACTTCAGCGTCTCGATTTCCTGCGCCAGCGTCACCTGCGCCGTAGGCTCGTTGGCAAGCGTATAGCGCAGGAACGCCGACAGGCGCGACAGCATCGCATTGGCGGGTTCGGCCTGCTTCAGCAGCACGAGGGTCGAAATGCTGTTCAGCGTATTGAACAGGAAATGCGGATTGAGCTGATAGCGCAGCATCGCAAGCTGTGCCGACGCCGCCTGCGCCTCGAGCCGGATGACGCGGTCATTCTGTTCTTCGAGCTGGAGGAAGTAGTTGATCGCGAAATAGAGCGCCGACCAGGCCGCGAGCGAGGTCGCGTTGATATACATCGCGCCGAGGAGCAGGCTGGTGAAACCTGTCTCCCCCGCCGGATTCTGGATTTGCGCAACCCAGGCATCGATGAACGCCCAAAGCGCCGTCGCGATGCCCGCGAGCCCAAAGCTCACGCCCCACATCAACAATGGCCGGCGATTAATCAGCGCGCGGTAACAGGCCGAGAGGATAAGGGTCAGCGAAAAGCCCGTGATGGCCGAAATCGTCTGCGGGATCAGGAATGTAAAAGCTTGACCATAGGCAAGCCCCGACACTCCGCGCAGCCCAAGCCAGGCGAGCCAGCCCAATATCTGCAGGTTCCAGAAGGCCCGGACCTTATTGTCGAAAAAGGGGCCCGGCGAAGACAGTCGGAAAAGCGGCATGGGGGTCCGTGCGATGGCGATGATCAGTTGCCGCGCGGGCGATGTCGGAAACCGGAGCGGCCGATCATTCGGCCGCAACCGACGCGATCGCGCCCTCGCCGCGCACACGCGCCTGACCGAGCGGCTGCAGTTCCGCGCGATGCTTCCACAGCAATTCCTTATACCCGATGACCCGGCCGTCGTGCGCGGTCAGCGTCACCGGGCCGATCGGCTGCTCGTCGCGCGCGTCGACCAACACCGGGGTCGAAGGGACGCCCGCACCCCATTTTTCACCCCATTGGCGCAGCGCGATCATCGCCGGAAGCAGCTCGATACCCTTTTCGGTCAGCTGGTATTGGACCTTGCGGCGGTCTTCGGCCATCACTTCGCGCGCCATGATGCCATGGTCGACCAGCCGCGACAGCCGGTTCGACAGGATATTGCGCGCGATGTTCAGTTCCTGCTGGAATTCCTCGAAATGATGGACGCCGTTGAAGGCGGCGCGAAGGATCATGAACGACCATCGCTCACCCATCGCTTCCAGCGCCAGCGGCAGGGCGCAATTGCCCCCATCCATATCGTTCAGCAGTTCGCGTAATTTTCCCATGACCCAAGCCCTAACGTAAAATCGGCATATGCGCCAAAAAAATATAGAGCCTCCGTTGCATTTCGCAACTCAAACTCTAGGTAGCGCTTCGCAACCTTTTGGTTGCGCAAAAACAGGAGGTCCAGATGCCCGAATTGAAGCTTTCCCCCCTCACCCATTTGCTCTCGCTCTCCGGCGCCGTGCTGATCGGCGGCCTGGCGTTCTGGTCGAGTGCGGCGACCGCCGCGAGCGGAGCTTATTATCGCGCCGAACTCGCAAGCCCGGCGCCCCAGGCACGCTTTGTCGCGCGCGACGTGGTCTGGGCCTGCAAGGATGCCAGCTGCATCGCGGGGCAGGGAACGAGCCGTCCGCTGATCATGTGCTCGGCACTCGTTAAAACCGCCGGACCGGTGACCAGCTTCACCGCGGGCGGCAAAGCGCTCGAAGCCGACGAACTGGCGCGCTGCAATGCGGTGAGGTGATCCGAAGAAACCGCCGTATCTCGCGAACGGGATGCGGCGGTCGTTTCCCGTTCGACCGGTTGGCACGATAAGTTCGGCCCCGGCGAACGATGCTTCCAAGCGGCTTTATCAAAGTTGCCGGCCACCTGTGGTTCGACGCAAGCAAATTTCGCATTGCAATATTGCCTGCATGAACGACATTGGATGCGATGCTGAGGCAATATGAACTTGTCGAGCGCGTGCGCGCTTACGATCCCGACGTAGACGAGGCGCTGCTGAATCGCGCCTATGTCTTCACGGTCCAGAAGCACGGTAGCCAGAAACGCGCGTCGGGAGATCCATATTTCAGCCATCCGGTCGAAGTCGCGGGCATTTTGACCGATCTCCACCTCGACAGCGAAACGATCGTCACCGCGCTGCTCCACGACACGCTCGAAGACACGCTGACCACGCCCGAGGAAATCGAACGGCTGTTCGGCTCCGACGTCGGCCGGCTGGTCGATGGCGTGACCAAGCTCAGCAAGATCGAAGCGCAGACCGAAAACGAACGCGCCGCCGAGAATCTGCGCAAATTCCTGCTCGCGATGTCCGACGATATCCGCGTGCTGCTCGTCAAGCTCGCTGACCGGCTGCACAATATGCGGACGCTGCACTTCATCAAGAATCCCGAGAAACGCCGCCGCATCGCCAAGGAGACGATGGATATCTACGCCCCGCTCGCCGAGCGGATCGGCATGTACGAATATATGCGCGAGATGCAGCTGCTCGCCTTCAGCGAACTGGAGCCCGAAGCTTATGCAACGATCACCGGCCGCCTCGCCAAACTGACCGCCGGCGGCAAGGACAAGGTCGCGGAAATCAGCCGCGAGTTCAAGGATTTGCTGGCGAAGAACGGCATCGAGGCCGATGTGTCAGGGCGTGAAAAGCATCCCTATTCAATCTGGCGCAAGATGCAGGAACGACACGTCAGCTTCGAGCAGGTGACCGATATCATCGCCTTTCGCGTCATCACCCCCACCGATGCCGATTGTTATGCCGCACTGGGCCTGTTCCATCGCAAATGGAAAATGGTCCCCGGCCGGTTCAAGGATTATATCTCGACGCCGAAGCGCAACGGTTACAAGTCGCTGCATACGACGATCATGCACCAGCAGAATATGCGGATCGAAATCCAGATCCGCAGCCTCGGCATGCACCAGCAGTCCGAATTCGGCCTCGCCGCGCATTGGGCCTACAAACAGGGCGGCGGCAGCCCCGACGGGCAGGCAGGATGGATTCGCGATCTGATCGAAATCCTCGAGCAGACGCACGATCCCGAGGAGTTTCTCGAAAACACGCGCATCGCGATGTATCAGGATCGCATCTTCGCCTTCACGCCGAAGGGCAGCCTGCACCAGTTGCCGAAGGGCGCGACCCCGGTCGATTTCGCCTATGCCGTCCATACGGGGCTCGGCGACCGCACCGTCGGCGCCAAGGTCAACGGCCGGCTGGTGCCGCTTCGGACCCAGCTCAGCAATGGCGACACCGTAGAAATCCTGTCGTCCGACAAGCAGACGCCGCAGCCCGCCTGGCTCGGCTTCGCGGTCACCGGCAAGGCGCGCGCCGCGATCCGCCGCCATGTCCGGTCGAAGGAAAAGGTCGAACTCGCCGCTCTCGGTCGCAAGATGTACGACGAGATTGTCGCGCGCCTGCCCAACAAGGTTGGCGACAAGGCTCGCGCCGCGGCGCGCAGCCGGCTGAAGCTCGACGACGACAGCGCGCTTTACGTCGCGATCGCCAAGCAGCGGTTGACCGATAATGCGGTACTCGAGGCGCTCGTTCCGGGCATCACCGCGGAAATGAAGACCAAGCCCGGTAAGCTCGTTCAGGGCGCAGCGGTGTCGATCGCCGGGCTGACCCCCGGCGTCGCCTATCAGCTCGCCGACTGCTGCCATCCGGTTCCCGGCGACCGCATTGTCGGCCTGTCGCGGCCTGGCGAGGGGATCGAGGTCCATGTCATCGACTGCCCGAAGCTCGCCGACGGCGTCGATGCCGACTGGATCGACCTCAGATGGCAGGAAGACAGCGAGGGCGGCAATGCACGGCTGTGTATCGTCATCCTCAACGAACCGGGCACGCTCGCCGAAATGTCGGGTATCCTTGCGGCCAATTCGGCGAACATCACCAATTTGCGACTGTCGAACCGCGAAGGCGGTTTTCATACCTATGACGTGGTCGTCGAAGTGCGGGACGTCCAGCATGTGATGCGTATATTGTCGGCGCTACGCGCGTCGGATACGGTGGTTCAGGCGGAGCGGCAGTAGCAAGCCACCATTATCCGTTGGTCCTGAGCTTGTCGAAGGGCCATTCTTTCTTTCGGCAAGGGAGAAGAAGGACGGTGCTGCTACAAGCTCAGGGCGAACGGTGGATAGGTTTCGGTCCAGACGATCAATTCGCGTAGAGCAAAGGCGGCCGCCAGGCATTCTGGTCAACCTCGTCGCTGACCTTGTAGACCATGCCCTTGCTGTTCAGGAACAGCTTCTCCATTTCGGGCCGCGTGAACGGCCGCGATCCGACGCGTCCGAACACCGCCATCTGCCCGCCCGTCTCGTCGACCGCGCGATCGCGGTCGAGCCCCTTCGACAGCGCCAGCGCGGGTGACGGCGTCTTCGCCCAAGCGATCAGCTCGGGCGTCGGTTTCGGCGAAAAGCCGTAAAGGCCCGGATTGTCGGGGCTGGTCAACTGAAGCACCTTGATGCCGTTCCGCCCGTCGGCGACATAACCGAACAGCGACGCATTGGTCGACGCGACGATCACATCCTCGGCATCATTCAGCGCACCGCCGAAGGTCATCCCCGGCCACACGATCGGCGCCGCGGGGCGCGTCACATCGACGATGACGAGCCCGTCGGCCTTCGCCGCAACATACATATAGGTGCGCGCGAGATAGATTTTCCGCGCATTGGCCAGCCGCACGGTGCCCGCGGGCACCGCCACCGGCTGCGCCAGATTGGTGACGTCGAACAGCTTCACCCCATCGGCATCGGTGACCCAGAGGTAGCGGAACTGCACCGCGCTCGCGCGTGCGTCGGTCAGCGGCAACTGCGCCGTCACCTTCGGCTGGAGCGGCGTCGAGAGGTCGAGCACAACAAGTCCTGCGTCGGTAGCGATATAGGCCATACTGCCGGCCAGCGTCACATGCCGCGCGCCCGCCAGCACATTACTCTCGTTCCAGGTCAGCGCGCGCTTCAGCTTGTTGTTGCGGAATTCTCCATCGGCCAGCGTGTCGATGTCGACGAGGATCAGCCCTTCGACGCTGTCGGTGATCACGGCGTAACGATAGATGTCGTGCATCACCTGTTCGTGGTTCTCCGGGAAATTCTTCACGATATTCTCGTTGCGGCTGACGCTAACCGGCTGCGTCGTCGCGATCGCCATGCACGTCGCATTCCTTGTCTTCACATGCGTATCCTGGCCGAGCGGCGAGAAGGGAGCGCGAACGATGCGTTCGGAAAAGCCCTTGTTGCCGATCGACGCGACGTCATAGACGCGGAAGCCGCCCTTGCCTTCCGCCACGAACATATATTCGCCGCGTTGCTGTAGACAGTTCACCCTTCCGCTCGTGCCTTGGACGATATTGGCGAATTCCTCGAGTGCGTGCGTTTCGCCCGATCCCTTTTTGTCGAAAGTCTTTCCGCGCACCCAGTTCTTCAGTTCGCGGCCGTTCTGTTCGACGTGCAGTTTCCAGTAATCGGGATAGGCGTATTTCTGCAGGTAGCTGCCGATCACCGCCTGCGGCTCGTCCCATTCGGTCACGCGTGTCGCCTGAAAACCGCCATCGAGCCCCGACCAGACGTTCAAACCGACGAAGTTGACGAAGTTGGTGCCGAGCAGATTGAGCTGCGCCATGATCGCATTGTTATCGTCGGCGGCCGACAAATGGCAGTCGCTGCATTGCTTGGTTTCCGACCGGCGCACCGTGTGCGGGAAGTGCGGCGCGAAAGCCTGACTCGAATAGCCCGCCGACGAGATCGGCGGCTGCTGCACATAGATGCGTTCGCGATTGATGTTGGTCGACGACAGCACCAGCGCCGAGGTCGAGCGGACGGGCGTGATGATGCCGCGCGCTTCGCCGTCCGGGCCGGGCTCGCCGGGCTTGGTCAGCTGGTGCCGGCCGAGCTGGAACATCTCGTCACGCGCCACCTGCGGGTTGTAGGTCGCAAAATTGCGCGTCTCCTCACCCTCGAAATGGTGCATCTTCGTCTTCCAGTTCGCCTCGATCGGCAAATGGCAGCCGCCGCAACTCGTCGTCCAAGACAGGTGACAGGTAAAGCATGTCATCTTGTCTTCGCCGTGCGCGCGATCCTCCTTCGCAACGCCCGGCCCCCATTCATATTTGCCGTCTTCCGACCCCGGGCG
>JALDYH010000167.1:0-8617 GCA_032154175.1 Sphingopyxis sp.
AACTGGTCGAGGATGATTTCATCGGCACCGTCTTCCCGCATCCGACGCTCAGCGAGACGATGCACGAAGGCGTGCTCGCCGCATTCGGACGGCCGCTTCACATCTAGGGCGGGACGGGGCATCACCGCTTGAATCCGTCGATTCTTCATTTCTCCCGGTCGGGCAGCATCATCAAGATGCTGTTCTTCCTGGGGGTCGCGGCGATCGCCTTTGCGGTGGCGGGTCTGATGCACGGCGAGCGCGAAGCACCGCCGGAAAACATTCGCCTGCCCGGTATCGAGCTGCCGGCGCCCGCGCCGCATCGCGATCCGCTGGCGCCGTTCAAGATTCCCTTGCTGGTCGTCGCGGGGGGCGTGTGCCTCTTCTATGCCGGTCGGCATGGCTGGCGTGCCGTCACGCGCGAGGTGGCCGCAAGGACCGAAGGCGGCCGCCTCCATCTTCATTCGAGCTACGGGGCGGAGGCCAGCCCCTTGCCCGTCGAGGCGATCGCCGAGGCCATTTTCGATCGCGCCGATCGCTTGCCGGGAGACGCCTCCGGATCGGTGAAACTCGGCGCCCGGCTTCGGCATGGCCTCTACCTTCGCTACCGCGCCGGCGGCGCGACCCGTGAACTCAGGTTGATCGACAATGACATCGACGGCGGCGCGGACCAGCTGCGCCGCTTTGCAGCCCACCTTGACGCCTGGCGCCAGTCGCGCCGCGCCGGACCGGTCGGATGACGGGATCTTCGCGGCTATTGGCGGCAGCAGCGGCGTTGATCGTCGCCACGATCCTGCTCGGCCTCGCGGTCGGCGCGGGATGGGCGCAGGCAGCCGACTGGCAGATCTCGCACGCGCTTTCGCTTCGGATCGACGAAAGCGACCCCGCCTTCATCGCCTTCATGCAGGGCGCGAGCTGGATCGGCGGCGGGACACCGCGCTGGATCATCGTCATCCTGCTGTGCGGCCTCGTCTGGCACTGGTGCGGCCCGCGTTGTGCCGTCGCGCTCGGCGGCGCATCGCTGCTCTCCAATCTGGCCTCCAGCCTGATGAAGCTCGGCTTCGGCCGCGCGCGACCCGATTTGATCGATCATCTCGACCATCAGACCAGCTTTTCCTACCCCAGCGGCCATGCGACGAGCGCGGCCGTCGTCTATCTTCTTCTCGCCTCGCTCGCACCGTCCCGCTGGCGCGCCGCGGCCTGGGTGCTCGCGGCCACCATGATCATCCTCAACGGTTTCTCGCGCATCATGCTCGGCGTCCATTGGGCGAGCGATATCGCCGGCGGCACGATGCTCGGCACCGCCTTCGCGCTCCTTGGTGCCTGGTGGGTAAGGCTTTCCTCTCGACAGCAGGGCGCGAACAACTAACGTCGCCATATGGCACAAGGCACGCACGACTTCGTCCCCGATCCGCGCAATGACGCGATCCTGATCAACGTCAACGGCACGCTGGTGCCCCGCGCGGAGGCGAGCGTGTCGGTGTTCGACAGCGGCTTCATGCTCGGCGACGGGGTGTGGGAGGGTATCCGTGTCCACAAGGGCCGGATGGCTTTTCTCGACCAGCACCTCGATCGCCTGTGGGAAGGGGCGAAGGCGATCGCGATGGATATCGGGATTTCGCGCGCCGGCCTCGAACAACGGCTCTACGACACGATCGATGCGAACGACATGACCGGATGCCATATCCGGCTGATGGTGACGCGCGGTATCCGCTCGACTCCATATCAGGACCCCCGCGTCGTCATCTCGCCCGCGACGATCGTCATCATCGCCGAGCACAAGGACCCGCTGCCCGCGACGGTCGAAAAGGGGCTGTCGCTGTTCACCGTGCACGTCCGGCGCGGCGATCCGGCGGTACAGGATCCCAAGCTCAATTCGCACAGCAAGCTCAACTGCATCACCGCGTGCATCCAGGCCACGCAGGCGGGCGCCGACGAGGCCTTGATGCTCGACCCGCACGGCTTTGTCGCGACGTGCAACTCGACGCATTTCTTCATCGTCCGCAAGGGCGAGGTGTGGACATCGAGCGGCGACTATTGCCTTGGCGGCATCACGCGCGGCAACGTCATCCGTATCTGCCGCGAAAACGGCATTCCGGTCCATGAGAAGAATTTCTCGCTAACCGACGTCTATGGCGCCGACGAAGCGTTCGTTACCGGCACCTTCGCGGGGGTCGTTCCGGCGCACACGATCGACGGGCGGGTGCTGACCGGGGGCAGGGGGCCGATGGTCGAACGATTGCAGACCCTCTACAAGGCACTGATCGAGCGCGACATCGGGGAGCGCGATCGGCCATGACCGATTGTGTCCGTATCGCCATGTGGTCGGGGCCGCGCAACCTTTCGACCGCGATGATGCGCAGCTTCGGCAGCCGCGCCGACAGCTTCGTCAGCGACGAGCCCTTCTATGGCGCCTATCTCAAGCAAACCAACGACCCGCAGCCGATGATGGATCAGGTCATGGCCTCGATGGACTGCGACTGGCACGGTGTCGCACGGACGATGACCGGACCGAACCCGGCGGGAACGCCGGTCTGGTACCAGAAGCATATGGCGCATCACATGGTCGGCCCGATCGCGCACGACGACTTGCCGGGGCTGCGCCACG
This sequence comes from Sphingopyxis sp., assembly GCA_032154175.1. Classification (GTDB taxonomy): domain Bacteria; phylum Pseudomonadota; class Alphaproteobacteria; order Sphingomonadales; family Sphingomonadaceae; genus Sphingopyxis. The sequence continues at coordinate 2,588 of JALDYH010000167.1, forward strand.
CCTTCCTGATCCGGGACCCTGCGCGCGTCGTTGCCAGCTATGCGGCGAAGCGGGTGTCGGTCCGCCCCGACCATCTCGGCACCGACAGGCAGGTCGAATTTTTCGATCGCGAAGCCGACCGGCTCGGCCACGCGCCGCCGGTGATCGACAGCGCCGACATCTTGCGCGATCCGCCCGCGATGCTGCAGAAATTGTGCGCCGCGCTCGGGATCGGCTGGGACCCGGCGATGCTGCACTGGGAGGCCGGATTGCACCCGACCGACGGCATATGGGGCGCACACTGGTACGATGCGGTCGTGTCGAGCACAGGCTTCGGCGTCCCCGACAAACCGGTCCCGGAATTGACGGGCGACGAACAGGCGGTCGCGGAGGCCTGCCGCCCCGGCTATGACTATCTCGCGCAGCACAAGATATCCGCCTGACGCATTTTCCGCTGTCCTATTAAGTCCCGCTTTGCCATCAGGTTTGCGGGCAACAACAATGGGCGGATCATCTATGAAATCGCGAGTGAAGCTTGGCAGTTTTCTGCGGGGAATCGCCTTGGGCTCGACGGCGCTTTTTGCCGCTGCGACCACGCCCGTGCAGGCGCAGGAAGCGACGGGTCAGACGGTGATCACCGCCGCGCGCTATATCGATGTGCTGACCGGCAAGTCCGTCGAGTTTCCCGCGATCTTCGTCGGCGCCGACGGCCGCATCACGAACATTGCCGACGCACGCACGGTGCGCTGGGGATCGAACGTCAAGCATATCGATCTGGGCGACAGGACGCTGCTCCCGGGCCTGATCGACATGCACGTCCATCTTGACGGCCCCGCCGACATCGGCGGCTATCGCGGCCTCGAATTCACCGACAGCTTCTGGGGCATGACCGCGGTCAAGAATGCGAACGATATGCTCGGCGCGGGCTTTACGACGGTGCGCAATGTCGGCTCGTCCGACCGCAACGATATCGGGCTCAAACAGGCAATCGACGCAGGCTATGCGACGGGCCCGCGGATCGTGCCTGCGGGCTATGCGCTCGGCGCGACCGGCGGGCATTGCGACAGCACCTTCCTGCCGCCGAGCCTCGAGAAAAAGGACGGCAAGGAAGAGGGGATCGGCGATACGCCTGAAGAGCTTCGCTATCAGGTGCGCCGCCAGCGCAAATATGGCGCCGAAGTCATCAAGGTCTGCGCGACCGGCGGCGTCTTCTCGCGAAATACCGAGCCCGGCCAGTTGCAGGTTTCCGAAAAGGAACTCGCCGCCATCGCCGACGAGGCGCACCAATGGGGCCTGCGCGTCGCCGCGCACGCGCATGGTGCGGCAGGCATCCGCGCCGCGATCGCGGCAGGTATCGACACGATCGAGCATGTCAGTCTCGTGGACGACGAAGGCATCCGCATGGCGCTCGCGCGCAAGCGCCCGGTGTGGTTCTCGATGGATATCTACAACACCGAATATACGCAGGCCGAGGGCGCGAAAAACGGCGTGCTGGAGGATAATCTCCGCAAGGACCGCGAGATTGCGCAGATCCAGCGCGACAATTTCCGCAAGGCGGTGAAGGCGGGCGTGCGGATGGTGTTCGGTTCGGATGCCGGCGTCATGCCGCACGGTCAGGTCGGCGGCCAGTTTCGCGTCATGGTCGAATATGGCATGACCCCGCTGCAGGCGATCCAGGCCGCGACGAAGAGTGCCGCCGAAGCGCTCGATCGCGAAAAGGACGTCGGGGCGATTGCGGTCGGGCGCTATGCCGATATCGTCGCGGTCGACGGCAACCCGCTCGACGACGTGCGCCAGCTCGAAGGCGTCGATGCGGTGGTGAAGGGCGGGGTGCTCGTCAGGGGCAGTTGACCCCTGTCAGTACACCACCAGCCTGTCGGTCAGCGCCTCGCGCATGTCGGGGGTGAAGTTCAGCACCGCCTCGGCATAGGTTGCGACGTCGCCATGGTCGCGGCGTATCGTCGCCAATGCCGCATCGAGGAAAATCGGGTTTACCGACATCAGCGTGCGGACCGCATCGTCATGGATTTCGGCGCCATAGCGCGCGCGGATATGCCCGGCACCCTGCGCGATACGTTCCTCGATCTTGCCCGCGGTGTTGGTCAGCAGATAATCGTGCATCAGATCATCCTCATGCACCCCGAGCAGCCGGTGGACGACCGCCACGGCAAAACCGGTTCGATCCTTGCCCGCGACACAATGCACCAGGCTCGGCGCCTCATATTCGGCGAGCGCGGAAAGATAGAGGCGCAGCGTGTTTACCAGCGCCGGACGATAGGGCATGCTGGCATAGACATCGACCATCCGCGACCGCGCGGTGTCATTGTCGATCGTACCGCCTGCGGCTTGCAGGTGGGGGGCAAGACCCGCCGTGTTTCCGTCGGCGAACAGGACGCGCGCCGAAAATTTTTCCGACCGCCGGCACGGATGCGCCGCGCGCTCGTCGTCGCCCCGAAGGTCGACGATCGTCTCGATCGAGAGATTGTCGACCGCCGTCAGGTCATCGTCGGTCGCGTCCTGATGGTGCGCCGAGCGCCACAACATCCCGCTGCGCAGCCGCCCGCCGCCTTCGACGGCATAGCCGCCATAGTCGCGGAAATTGTGAATGCCGGCCAGTGGCAGGACACGCTCGGCAATCATCATCATTCTCCTGTAAACACCGGGGGACGCTTTTCGACGAAGGCGTTGATCGCTTCACGGTTGTCGGCGGTCTCGTGCACGATCGCTTGATAGGCAGCGCTGAGTTCCAAAATATCGCTCATCCGGCTGTGCTGCGCCTCGCGCAGCAAACGCTTCGTCAGACGCAGCGCGCGCGGCGGATTGCAGACGATCCGCTCGGCAATGGCGATTGCACGGTCGAGCAGTTCCGCATCGGGCACGACGTCCGTGACCAGACCATATTCCTTTGCCTGCGCGGCGTCAAAGCGGTCGCCGGTCAGGAACAGCTCGGCGGCGCGGGGATATCCGAGTATCTTCTGCAGCAGCCAGGCCCCGCCGTCGCCGGGGACGATCCCGACCTTGATGAAGCTGCACGCGAATTTCGCGCTTTCCGCCGCGATGCGGATGTCGCAGGTGCAGGCAAGGTCGGCGCCAAGGCCGATCGCATGCCCGTTGACCGCAGCGATCATCGGCACCTCGCAGTCCATCAGCGCGCGGATCACCGCCTGTACGCCCTTGCGGTAATTGGCGCGGGTGGAATCGGGCTGGTCGAGCACGCCGATGCCGGTGCGGTCCTGCATACCCTTCAAATTGCCGCCGGCGCTGAACGCCTTGCCGCTGCCGGTCAGGATGATCGCGCTGACGCTACGGTCGTCGCCAAGGTCGCGCAGCGTGTCGATGATGTCCTGACAGTCTTCGTGCGTGCCGATCGCATTCATGCTCTCGGGCTTGATCATCGTCAGGATCGCGATCTTGCCCCGCCGCTCGACACTCAGAAATTCGCCCCCAAAATCGCTCATGCTCAATTATCCTTTGCTGCCTAACCAAAGCTATTGCATGGCTGGTGCGACATGCAAGGCTTTGCGCTCTATCCATTCGATCCACCCGGCGACATTGCCGCACTGCGCGCCGATTTGCGGGCATGGCTTGCGGCGAACCAGCCGCAGGGTGACGTGGTGGCCCGGGCGAATTGCTGGGCAAGTTTCGATGCGGGTTTCAGCCGCGCGCTCGGTGCAGCGGGCTATGTCGGGATGACGCTGCCAAAGCAATATGGCGGCGGCGATCGGCATCCGCTCGAACGCTATGTGGTGATCGAGGAATTGCTTGCGGCGGGCGCTCCCGTTGGCGCGCACTGGATCGCCGACCGGCAGACCGGCCCGCTGATCCTGCGTTATGGCAGCGAGGAACAGCGCAAGCGCTACCTGCCCGGCATCGCAAAGGGAGAGCTATACGCTTGCATCGGCCTGTCCGAACCGGGGGCGGGCTCCGACCTTGCTGCGGTGCGGACAAGCGCGCGCGAGACGGCCGAGGGCTGGCGTATCAACGGCCAGAAGATCTGGACCACCGGCGCGCATTTCTCGCACATCATGCTCGCGCTGGTTCGCACCGAAGAGGGGAGCGAGCGCAACGCGGGACTGAGCCAGCTGCTGATCGATCTCGACACGCCGGGCATCACGATCCGCCCGATCATCGACATGGCGGGCCATCACGACTTCAACGAGGTTTTTTTTGACGATGTTCTCGTCCCGCACGGCGCCCTTGTCGGCGAGCGCGGGCAGGGATGGAAACAGGTCACCGCCGAACTCGGGCTCGAACGCTCGGGCCCCGAACGCTATCTGTCGAGCCACGCATTGCTGGTCGCGCTGATCGATGCGGCGGGCCCCGATCCCGATCCGGCAATAGCGACGCTGATTGGCGAACTCACCGCCGAGATGTGGACGCTGCGCCAACTCTCGATGTCGACCGCAGCGAAGCTTGCGGCGGGCGAGGACCCGATGGTCGAAGCGTCGGTCGTCAAGGAACTCGGCAACGCCTTCGAACAGGATATGCCGCGCCGCGTGCAGGCGATTGTGGGCTGCGCTTGGGACGATGCCGACGATCTCGCAAAACTCCTCCGCGCGCTCCTCATCGCCTCGCCGAGCTTTTCGCTACGCGGCGGAACGCGCGAGGTGATCCGCGGGATCATCGCACGCGGACTGGGTCTGCGATGAGCGCCGCACGCGAAATGCTCTGCGACACCGCGCGCGCGGTCTTTACGGGCGCGAGCGATATCGCACCGGTCGAAGAGGCGGGCTTCGCGCTGCTTCTCGTGCCCGAAGCCGACGGCGGCTTCGGCGGCGACTGGGGCGACGCCGATGCGGTGCTGCAGATCGCGGGCGTGATGGTGCCTGACCTGCCGGTCGCCGAGATCATTGTCGGTGAGGAGCTTCTTGCCGCAGCGACGGTCAGCCTGATGGCGGGCGCAATGGGGCAGGCGCTCGCGCTGTCGATCGAACATGTCAACACGCGCCAGCAATTCGGCCGCCCGCTCGGCAAGTTCCAGGCGGTGCAGCAGTCGCTCGCCGTGATGGCGTGTGAAGTGCGTGCGGTCGAGGCGGCGGCGGCGGCGCTGGCCGCGCGGCTCGACGCGGTGGGGCTCGACCCCTCAGCCGCGGACTTTGAAATCGCTGCGGCGAAGCTCCGCGCCAATCGCGCTGTCGGCATCGTTACGGCGGTGGCGCATCAGGTCCACGGCGCGATCGGCTTTACCGAGGAATATGACCTGCACCGCGTCACGGTGCCGCTGATGCGCTGGCGCGGCGAGCATGGAAATGACGCCCATTGGGCACAAATCCTCGGCCGTCACGTCGCTGGCTTCGGCGGGCGCGGCCTATGGGAAGCGATGACCGCGCGCGGCGCCTGACCCCTAGCGGACCGCGCCACCTTCGCGCAGCGCTGTAATCTTGCCCGCATCATAGCCGAGCCCCGCCAGTACGGCATCGCTATCGCCGCCGACCGCAGGTGCGGGGCGCGGCGTGTCATTGATCGTCGCCGAATAGCGGGGAGCCGGAGCAGGCTGCACCGCGCCGCCGATGGTCAGGAACGTCTCGCGCTCGACATTGTGCGGATGCTGCGGCGCTTCGTTCAGCGACAGGATCGGTGCAAAACAGACGTCGGTCATTTCCATGATTGCGCACCATTCGTCGCGCGTCTTCGTCTTGAACAGCGCGGTCAGCTTTTCTTTCAGCGGCCCCCACTTCGAAGGATCCATCTGCGCATCGAAATCGGCGTCGTCGGTCAGTCCGGTCTTCTCGCGAAGCAGCGCATAGAATTGGGGCTCGATCGACCCGATCGAGATATATTTGCCATCCGAACAGACATAGCTGTCATAGAAATGCGCGGCGCCGTCGAGCATGTTGACGCCGGCCTCGTCCTTGAGCCGCCCCGCGGCATGGAAGCCCCAGGTCATGCCCGCGAGCAGCGCCGATCCGTCGGTCATCGCGCAATCGATCACCTGCCCCTCGCCGGTGCGCGCCGCATGGACGAGCGCGCTCGACATGCCGAACGCGAGCATCATGCCGCCGCCGCCGAAATCGCCGACATAATTGACCGGCGGCACGGGCTTTTCGCCTG
>JALDYH010000168.1:0-8562 GCA_032154175.1 Sphingopyxis sp.
GTCATGAGCGGCATGTCGCCCATGTAGACGTCCTGCTCCTTGATATCGAGGACCGAACGGGTGTCGGTTTCGCTGTCGACTTCAAAGACGATCAGGCGCAGCGTGACCTTCATCGGCGCCGCATAGGTGATGCCGCGCTGACGGCATTCCTCGACGTCATATTTCGGGTCTTCGAGTTCGTAGTGGACGAAGTCGAGTTCGGCGGTGCCGGCGAAATCGCGGATCGGAAAAACGCTGCGCAGCGTCTTTTCGAGGCCCGAAACATAGCCCGTCGACGGATCCGAGCGCAGGAACTGCTCATAGGATTCGCGCTGCACCTCGATGAGGTTGGGCATCTCCACCGCTTCGTGGATGTTGCCGAACAGCTTACGGATTCGCTTGCTTGCGGTTGCTTCGAGGGCCTTGCCCACCGACTTCGCCTTGGTCGCCATAAGTGATTGTCTCGCCTTACAAAAAATCAGGTCGCGAGCGCATCGACGCGAAAAAAGCCGCAGGCAACCGTTGCCGGTTTACCGCAGCTTTCCAACGCTATCGAAATCCCCGCCGCCCTATCCGTACAGCCCGCTGCGCAAAGTCAGGCTCTATCTCGGACGATGGGGTATGACGGCCATATAGGATCGGGGGTGCACGCTGTCAACGGACCGGCGGCGCCATTTCCTAAAATACGCCCTTCAACAACGCTGCCGGGTTTCTGCGAAGTGCCGCCTCTTCGCCCGCCATATAGTGGAAAATGCCCTTCAGCGCCTGTTCGGTAACCGACCGCGTCAGCCCGTCGCGCGTCAGCCCGGCCGACGCCATCAACGGGTTGCCCTGTGACAACTGGTCAAGCTGGCGATAGGCTCCGACATTCTCCAGCGCCGACCCGATGAGCGGCGACACCTTGCCGAACAGCACATCACCCGCGCTCGACTGAAGATAGCGCGTCGCTCCGTCATTTTTCGTTACCAGCGCGGGCGCATCGGTCCAGCGGAGATTGTCGATCGCGGCACGAAAGACCGGCTTCGCCTCGCCGGCCGCCTCGCCGCCCGCATCGTTCAGGCTCTTGGTCAGATTGGTCGTTAGCCCGAGCTTGTCGCCCATGCCAAAAAGTTTCGAGGCCAGCTTTCCACTGGCGCCCGGCAACAGGATGCGCACCGCCGTATCGCGATAGAAGGCACCGGGCTGCGCCAGCTTGTCGAGTGCTCCGTCGGAGGCGTTTCCGATCAACCCTTTCACACCGCTCTTCGGCAGCTTCGCCATCGCCCACGGTGCCTGCGCCAGCGCAAACATCCCTGCTGCGCCCGCGAGCAGCATCCGCCGTGCCATCCTTGCTTCATCCGGTTCCATGACGCGATCTCCACCATGTTGCGTTCGACCAACAGGTCTAACAGCAAAGGAGCCACCGCCAAAGCAGGATGCTCACGCCGCCATGCGTAGCCGGTTCCGTCCCTCGCGCTTGGCGACATAAAGCGCCTTGTCGGCGCGGTGCAGCAGCTCCTCGACCTCGGCCTCGCCGTCATAAACCGCAAGGCCGACGCTGATCGTCGCGTTCGGCAGGCCGTCTTCCGCAGCGGTGCCTGCCTCGACCGCCTTGCGGACGCGCTCGGCGACGATTTCGGCGGCCTGTGCGCTCGATCGCTGGAGGATGCAGACAAACTCTTCACCGCCGATACGGCCGAGCATATCCTCATCGCGCAGCGCCGCCTTCGCGCGCTGCGCAACCCGGCGGATCACCTGATCGCCCACCGCATGGCCGTGCGTGTCGTTGATCCTCTTGAAATGGTCGATGTCGAAGATCGCGACGGCAAGCGGCGCGCCATGGTCGCGTGCGCCGGTCAGAGCCTTTTCAAGGGATGCCAGCGTATGACGACGGTTGGGAAGGCCGGTGAGCATATCGGTATTGGCGACCCGTTCCGCCGCGCTGCGCGCCGCTTCGAGGATCCGGGCGTTTTCGACCGTCTCGGTCACGTCCTGGACCGTCCCGAAAATGCCGATGGCCCTGCCGCCGCGCCCCATTTCGATCGAGCCGTGCGATTTGACGTGCCGGATCTCGCCGTCGGCACGCAATATCCGTCCCTGAAATTCGAAAGGCTCGCCGGTACGAACCGCCTCCGCCAGGATCTTTCGCACTGCCAGCCGGTCCTCCGCCACATATTGGCTGACACTATAGTCGACGTCGACCGGCATTCCGGGTTCCAGCCCGTGCACGCGATAGGATTGGTCCGACCATGTGATCGTCCACCCGACGAGGTCGACGCGCCAGTGGCCGACCAGCGCCGCCGCCTCGGCCTGGAGCAGCCAGCGATTGCTCTGCTCCAGCCGTTTCGCGAGCCGCTGGCGCCCGATCAGCAGCGCCGCGAGCGGCAGCGTCGTGAATAACAGCGTCAGCAGGTAGAATTGCAGGAACAGCACCTTGACCTTCGGTGCGGTTTCGATCGCCGCGATCGGCCCATAGGCCTGCCCGGTCAGCAGCGAGGCGATGATCGTCACGATCAGCACGCCCGCCGCCGCGCCAAAGGGGCCCAGCCGGTACGCCGCGGCAACGACCGCGATGCAGGGCAGGAAGGTCACGGGAAACTGCGACTGCGAAAAGGACAATATCGTGACCAGCCCTGCCGCGGTCAGGATCGCGGTCGCCTCGGCCTTCATCCCTGCGGGCGCCTTGCCGAATGCGTTCGTCCCGATCATCCGCGCGAGCATCACGATCGGCGGGGTCACGATCAGCATCCCGAGCAGCACGGTCGTCAGCCACGACAGGAAAAAATCGAGACCCTTGCCAGTCAGCGCCCACGCCAGCAGGGCGCTGACCGTGCTTGCCGCGAAGGCCGCGATGCAAAAGCTGACGACCGCCCGCGGGACCATGAACGAAAGCTCGCCAGGCTCGCGGCGGCGGATCAGCCACAGCGCCGCCATCGCCTCGCAACCGTTCGAAAAAGTGAAGGCAAGGCACGACCAGAGCGGCGCCCCGCCGTAGATATTCGCCGCCAGGCTGGCGGCCATCATCCCGGAAAACGCGACGATACGCGCGGATGCGGGCATCAGGAGGAGCAGCGCGAGAAAATAGCCGCTGGGCGGCCAAACCGCCGCGATATTGTCGGCGCCCTTCGTCGCGTGCAGCGACAGGCTCGCAAGCAGGAAATATCCTGTTGCGGTCAGCAGGAACCAAAAGACCGCCTCGACTCTGGGGGACAGCGACCGGGTCATGCGACCAGTTAACCGAAAAGGGGAAAATAAACCGATAATATTATGCGGGCACGGTCTGCGCTTTCCACGCCGCTAGACCACTTCGCTTCAATCGATTCCGCCAAAGGTCAGACCGACGACGTCCTCGACCATGGCCGCGTCCCACGCGATGCGCCGGTCGAGGATCAGCATCGCGAGACCGTGCACCAGTGCCCAGGCATGGAGCGCGGCAGTGTCGGGATTTTCAACCCCCGGCAGCGCCTCGCCGACCCCGGCACGGAGCAGATTATAGGCGACCTCCCCGCCGTCGGCCGCGCCATCGGGGCAGCGTTCGGGCATTTGCCGCGTGAAGCTCAGCCGGAAAAGCGCGGGCTCGTCGTGCGCGAAACGAACATAGGTGATGCCCGTCGCCCGAAAACCGGCGCGGCCGCCGCCCGCCTTCAGCCACGCCTGCGCCTGCAGCGCGCCGAGCCGCCGCAGCCCTTCGTCGGCAAGCGCGTCGAGCAACGCCTCCTTGTCGGGGAAATGGCGATAGAGCGCGGTCGCGCTGACCCCGACGTCGCGCGCCAGTGCCCGCAGCCCCAGCTCGGCGCCGTCGCCTTCCGCCAGCCGCTTCAACCCCGCCGCGATCACCGCCGCGCGCAGGTCGCCATGATGATACGCACCCGTCGCCTTCGCGCCGTCGCTTTTCATGTTGACACTGTTATCTTTGCTCGCCATCATGTTGTCACTGTAAACATATCGAGTCGCCGTTGCAACCCCCGCTGCGCGGTACCTTCGCAAACTTCCGTAAGGAGCAACATCATGGCAAGCAATGTCGAAACCCTGATCCGTGGCGCGGTCGTGAAAGGCATCGGCAAGGTCGCCGATTTCAACCGCAAGCGCCTCCCCCGCCCCACCGATGCGCATCCATTCCTGACCGGCATTCACAAACCGATGACCGAGGAGTTCACGCTCGAAGAGCTGCGCGTCGACGGCGAGATCCCCGCCGCGCTCACCGGCCGTTATCTGCGCAACGGACCGAACCCCGCCGCCCAGCCCGATCCCGCAAGCTATCACTGGTTCACCGGCGCCGGCATGGTCCATGGCATCCGCATCGAAGGCGGCAAGGCCGACTGGTATCGCAACCGCTGGGTCCGCGGCTCCGAAGCCTGCGAAGTGCTGGGCGAAGAATTGCCCCCGGGCCCGCGCGCCGAAAACAACGATGCGCCGAACACCAATGTCGTCGGCCTCGCCGGCCGGACCTTTGCGATCGTCGAAGCGGGCGGCAAGCCCGTCGAGCTCGGTTACGAGTTGAACACGATCGCGCACAATCCGTTCGATGACACGCTCGCCGGATCCTATACGGCGCACCCGCATCACGATCCCGTCACCGACGAGATGCACGCGATCACCTATCGCGGCGACGAGCCGAACAAGGTCTGGCACGTCGTGCTCGACAAGGACGCGCACGTGATCCGCGAGGAGGCGATCGCGGTCAGCGACGGCCCGTCGATCCACGATTGCGCGATCACGGAAAATTACGTGCTCGTCTTCGACCTGCCCGTCACCTTCTCGATGAAGATGCTGCTGTCCGGTTATCGCTTTCCCTACGCGTGGAACGAGGCGCATCAGGCCCGCGTCGGCCTCCTCCCCAGGAAAGGCAGCGGCGACAGCATCGTCTGGGTTCCGGTCGAGCCCTGCTATGTCTTTCACCCCGCCAACGCCTATGAAACCGCCGACGGCAAGGTGATCGTCGACGTCGTCGCGCACGAGACGATGTTCGCGGAATCGAAGCGCGGCCCCGACAGCCGGAAGTCGCGCATGGAACGCTGGACGATCGACCCCGTCGCCCGCACCACGATCCGGACGGTCATCCACGACCATGCGCAGGAATTCCCGCGCTATGACGAACGGCTGACGACCAAAGCCTATCGCTATGCCTACAGCGTCGCGATCCCCGACGGGGCATCGGCCGAATGGGCGCTCGCCGAAACGCGGCTGTTCAAGCACGACCTGGAAAAGGGCGAGACCGCCATCCACGACTTCGGCGCGGGCCGCCACCCCGGCGAGTTCGTCTTCGTCCCGCGCAGCGCGGAGAGTGCCGAGGACGACGGCTGGCTGATCGGACTGGTTGTCGACATGAATGACGAGACAACCGATCTGGTCATCCTGAACGCCGATGACTTTACCGGGTCACCGCAAGCTGTCGTTCACCTGCCGCACCGCGTTCCTCCCGGCTTTCACGGGAACTGGGTCGCGGACTGACCGGGACGAAGCGCGCCATCAGCGCCTCGGTAACCCGCAGCGACCGTTCATTGTCGACATCGATCGCCGTCGCCCCGTTGCTCACCAGCAGCGGGGCGATTTCGACTCGCAACTGGCGCGAGATACGCTGGAAGATATGGTGGATCGGGCCCAGCCCGAAGCGGAAGCGCAGCAGGTTGATCAGTCCGAATGCCTGCATCACGCGGAGCGGCTTCTTGACGAACTGACCGCCGCCGCGAAACGCCTCCACGGCGCGGAGCGCGTTCGGATGACCGATCCAGTAGGCGTTGCAGTTCGATACCGCGACGTCCGAGAATTCGTAAAAGCGCCGTTGGCCTTCGGGGTGGACCGCCAGCACATCCTCGCGCCGCGCCAGAGCCACGCCCGCTTCTATATCGAGCCGGTCGGCCTCGACCCCGATCTCGGCGATCGTAGCGGGGGTCAGCAGGCAATTATCGGCGGTCGTGATGAGCAGCGGGAAGCTGGCCACGCCAGCGACCGCAAGCACCGAATCCGCGAGATTGTCCGCCGCCGGTACGACGACCAGCCGGTTGCCGAGCAGATCGACCACGGGGTCGTGGAGATCGCCCAGCAAGGCGGCGTGATGCGTCGATACGAACACCCATTTGGCATCGCTGTCGGCGGCGCTTTCCAGAACATGCGCGATCATCGGTCGGCCGGCAATGGGGACAAGGCATTTGTCGGCAACGCCGTGCGCCGCCGCCAGCGCGTCGACCGTGCCGGGACGGCGCCCGGCGAGAATAAGGATCGACCCGTTCATGCTGCGCTCCGCTGCGCCGCAGCCGGCGCAATCTGGCGCAGCATGCTTTCCGCGACGATCGTTTCGATCAGCGACGCATGGGTGAAACCCGCCGCGACGGCCGAGCGGGAGAACAGTTTTTCGGACCAGAGGTTGCAGTTGAGATTGACCTCGAGCAGCCGGACATCGCCGGTCATGTGATCGACGCGAAACTCGAAACGGCCATAGTCGAACGGGCGAAAAATATCGGCCATGCGCCGGGTATAGTCGACGATCCGAGCACCGATTTCCTGATCGTCGAACCGCTTGATGCAATATCCGGGGTTCCCGACAAGGTCGCGTTTTTCCTGATAGGTGCGAAGCTGGGTGGGATCATCCTGTTCGAAGATCATCATCGGCAGCATCGCGGGTTCGCCGTCCAGCGTGATGACGGGTACCTCGATATCGCTGCCGTCGATAAAGGGTTCGACGAGCGCATCATGGTCGAGCGCGTGGATTTCGGCGACCGAGCGCGCGAGTTCGACGCGGTCGCGGGCATCGCGGACGCCCCATGATGCCGAGCTGTTGTTCGGTTTGATCACCCAGCGCCGCGCCGGCGGACAGCGCGACACGTCGACGGGCGCGCCGCGACGGAACAATGCCCATGGCGCCGTCGGCACGCCGCGTGCCGCGGCTTCGAGCTTGGTCAGATGCTTGTCGTCGGACAGACCGCGCACGATCGGCGACGCGCCGAGGTAAGGCAGTCCATGCTGGTTGCAAAGCAAAGGCAGCAGCATTTCGGAATTGAAGAAGCCGCCGCGATTGAGCAGCGGAAAGACGAAGTCGGCGGCGGGCCGGTCGAACAGTGCCGCATAGCTGTCGGCAACAAGCAATTCGACGCCGATCCCCTCCAGCATCTCGCGCATCTCGCGATGATAAGGCGCATGATTGCCGTCGTCGGGGTGCAGTCCCCCGGTCCAGCGGGCATGCTTGGCGATGAAAAGAAGCCGCTGCGTTTCGCGCAAATGGTTCGGCAGCCGGGTCGGCGCAAGGTCGGTCGTTTTCATGGAGCGGCGTTGACCACGGCAAGGTTGCGCGGGAATGACGAATTGGTGACGCGCATGAAACCAAAGCGCAAAAGCGCCGTCATATTTCATAAAAATACATCAGAAAACCAATACTTTACAAAGCCGCCGAGACCGGCACAGCTCCTGTGTGTCTAATCGCAGAACCGGTCACCGGTCGCGACCAGTGGCGGCGAAATCTTCGCTGCGCCGTTCGCCAGACACGGCTCATCGTGGAAATCGGGAGAGTCAGGCAGCACTTTTCGCGGACGGTTCGTTCGACCTTTACTATGAAGAAGAATATCGCCCTCTCCCGCCCCGCCACGAGCGCGATTGCCGCGTTCCTGGCCCTTTCCACTCCTGCCGCGTTTGCGCAGGAAGCTCCCGCCATCACGATGACTCCGCCGGTCGCCGCACCGACGCCGCAAACCCCGCCGACGGTACCCGAACCGGGCACCACCGCCCCGGTCGCCGCGCCGCAGACCGCACAGCCCCCTTCATCGCAGCCGGTCATTCGCGTCCCGCTCGATATCGCTCCCGCAGAAACCGCACCCGCGCCCAAGGCGGCCGAACGCGCAGCCGCGCCGACGCCGCGTACCGAACGCACCGCGCAGCGCGCCCGCCCCGCGCCGGTCGCCGCGACGCCGGTGGTTGCCCCTGCAGCCGAAACTCCGGCCCCGGCCCCTGACGAAGCTGCGCCGATTGCGGCACCGGTGACGGCAGTCGTTGCCCCCATCGCCGAACCGGCACCGCAGCCGGTCGAACGGGCGAGCACCACCGGGAATGATTTCCCGTGGGAGATTGCCGGTGGCGCCGCAGCGCTGCTGATCGTGGGCGGTGCAGGCCTGGCCTTTGCCCGTCGCCGTCGTCGCGATGCAGGCGAAGCAGCGCCGGCGTATGAATATGAGCCCGCGCCGGAATCCGCACCCATGGCGGCCGGAGCGCGACAGTGGGTTACCCCCGCCTATGCCCCGCGCGAAGACGTCGCCCCGCGGACGACAGTTCCCGCCTTTGCCGCGGCGCCCGGCGGCAGCATGGGTCGCCACGAAGCGATGGCCATGGCCGGGCCCACGGATGACAATCCCTTTGCCACGCTCAGCAAGCGCCTGAAGCGCGCGCGCTTCCTCGATCGACAGGAACGCGCCACCTATGACGAAACGCTCGGGGCCCAGAAGGATATGACCCGCAAGCCGGTCAGCGCGTGGGAAATCGCCCAGCGGCCTACTCCGGTGATGCAGGAACAGGATGTACGCCGTCCCGAACCGGCTCGCGTCCGCGCCTCCACGACGTTCCGTCCTGGATACTCCAAAAGCTGAGCGGCAGCCCTTTGGACGCATAGAAAAAGGGCGG
>JALDYH010000169.1:0-8561 GCA_032154175.1 Sphingopyxis sp.
GCCCACATAGTCGTGCACGCGCCTCTTCTCAACCTCTCTACCTATGCTAAGGCGCCTCCATGACTCACTTTGCAGATATGATCGAGGGCTACCGGCGTTTCCGTAACGGCGGCTGGGCACAGCAACGCGAACGCTGGGAACAGCTTGCCGAGGGGCAATCGCCCAAGGTGATGATCATCGCCTGTTCGGACAGCCGGTCCGAACCGTCGCAGATTTTCGACACGAACCCCGGCGAAATCTTCGTCGTGCGCAACGTCGCCGCGCTGGTGCCGCCGTTCGAAACGACGCCGGGACGTCACGGCGTCTCCGCGGCGCTCGAATTCGCCGTCCAGTTCCTGAAGGTCGAGGAAATCGTCGTGATGGGCCACGGCATGTGCGGCGGCTGCCATGCCGCGCTGCATCGTTCGATGGCGGGGGCCGAACCGGGCCGCGGCGGCTTCATCGCCGACTGGATCGCGATGCTCGACGACGCCAGCGAGCAGGTTCGCAGCGAACATCAAAGCATCGATAATCGCGAGGCCGGCCGCGCGATGGAACTCGCTGCAGTGCGCGTAAGCCTTGACAATCTTTTGACTTTTCCCTGCATTCAGGAAAAGGTTCGTCGCGGCACGCTGAAACTTCGCGGTGCCTTTTTCGCGATCAGCGACGGTGTGCTGCACGTGATGGACGAAGAGACGGGGGACTTTTCTCCCGCCTGAACAGGAGGGCGACATGAGCAAGAACACATTCTGGGTGACCATGATTTTCGTCGCGGCGATCGTCGGGGCGTTTCTGGGACCTGCTCTTGCCCAATCGCTTTCGACCGGCGCGATGCTGACCTTTACGGTCGTTACCATCGTCGCAATCGTCGGACTGATCGTCTGGTCGCTGTCGAACAACAAATCGGGCAAGAAGGCCGACACAGCGACGCTCGCCGACGCCCGCGCGATGCGCGCGCCCGAGGGCAAGGCGCGGATATATGTGACCCGCCGCGGTTTCGTTGCCGCGCTGCAGGGGATGAACGTCATGCTCGACGACATGGCCAAGGGTCAGATCAAATCGGGGCAGATGCTGATGGCCGATGTCGCACCCGGCACGCACCGGCTGCACGCGGCGATGGCCAAGGGCATCATGGCCAATGCGGGAACGCTGGAAATCGAGGTCGGCGCGGGCGAGGTCGTCGTCATCGACGCGATGTTCGAAATGAGCGCGCTGAAGGGCGATGCCAAGCTCACGCGGCTCGAGGGCGCGAAAGCGCGCGAGAATGTCCACGCGACGAAGCTGATCCTGTGGGAAGTCGAACCCGCCGCCTGACGGGCGACGAAGCGAGGCCTGGCTGCGGGCAATTGTGCAGCGCCGCTGCAACAATCGCCTGAATCGCACGTTCTCCCGCAAAAGGAGAATTGGATGGCCCTTCGCCAAACCCTGTCGGCTGCGCCGGCGCTGGCTTCGCGTCGGCGCGCGTTTCCCGGCGAAGACGAACTTTATACCAAAGCCCGTAAATCGCTGCTCGCCGAAGAGATCGACCTGCGCCGCAAGATGACGCGCGTCGCCGAACAGCGCCGCCGCCTGCCCCCGGGCCCGGTGATGAAGGATTACCGGTTCAAGGATGCGAACGGCACCGAGCAGGGCCTGGCCGACCTGTTCGGCGAACATGATACGCTCGTCAGCTATTTCTGGATGTTCGGCCCCGAACGCGAGCGCCCCTGCCCGATGTGCACCAACTGGCTGGGTTCGGTCGACGGCAACGCCAACGACATCAAGCAGCGCGTCGCGTTCAAGGTCTTCGGACGCAGCCCGGTGGAGCGGCAAAAGGCCTTCGCGCTGGAACGCGGCTGGCAGGCGCTCGATTTCCTGCAGGTGGTCGGTGACGATTATGCGAAGGACTTCAACCTGCTGATGCCGGGCGGCGGCGATCTTGCCGCGATCGTCGTCTACAAGCGGAGCAAGGACGGCGTGCGACTGTTCTGGAAAAGCGAGATGACCGCCGACATGGCCGATCCGGGCCAGGACCCGCGCGACGCGCCCGATATCGCGGCGCTCTGGAATATTCTGGACCTGACGCCCGGCGGTCGCGGAACCGACTGGTATCCGTCGCTGGAATATTGAGGCTCGAAGGCCGGTTTGGGGTGGGAAGCGGACGTCAGTTGAGCCCCATCAGACTCCCCCACTCGACATCATCGCGAACCATCCACAAGCAAAAAGGAGGACCAACATCCATGCCGTGGAAGTTAAGACGACCCAGCGTGAGCGGCTAAAAGCGAACAGGGCAATCGCGGGTAAGACCACACCGGCCACAAAGAAACCAAGAGACCCGTATCGATACCAAAGCTCTTGTTCGGCACTAGAATATGGCCCCTGCCCAAAGCTTAATGCGAGAAGGCCCATGAGCAGAGCGTTGAAGCCAAGCAATAACCGTGCGCAACCAATGCCGTCCACGCGGTTCTGCTCGCCTGCTTCGATCGATGTCATTTGATCAGTCTGACCGAAATCGCCAACGTCCGCAATCGGTCGTTTCCTGCCATCTCCCACTATCACGGCACTCGACGACCGAACGGGGTAGAGAGCGGACGTTGCTCCGGCCCGTGGACCATCCTAGAGCACAAGCATGAAGCTGATCACAAATTGGCGTATTGGCGGAGGCCCTGCGGTCGAGATTCTGCGATACGATGCCGAACAGACTCCCCCAGCCGAGGACGTTGACAGCTTTGTCGCAGCGTCGAAGCTCGCTAAAAACCTGCTTCCGTTTCAAGCCAAGCGTTACGTCCTGCGCGAGACCCATTGGGCATCGGCTTGGCTGAAAGCCTATATCGATTGTCATGTGGCAGATTTGAGTGCGACATTCGTGAGAGAAGGCAAGTCATTCTACATCGTCTTTCTCGAGGCACCCCTCACCGGCGACCGCTCGGTTGCATTTCGACTTACGACGGCTGGCATTTCGGGCCACACTGAATGGACAGTGTCACTACGCCGAGTTCGCTACGATAACACGGACGAGTTTTTTCTCTGCGCTGAATGACTAATGGGGAATGGCCGCAACGGTCGCTAGCGGACGCTACCCTTCGCTCTCGCTGATATCTTCCAGCATATCGGCATCGAGCACGCGCACCCGGCCCTGTTCGAGCGAAATAACCCCCGATTCCTCCCAGCTCTTGAGCTGGCGGTTGATATGTTCGCGGCTCATGCCGGCGAAATTACCCAATTCGGTCTGGCTCAGCTCGACGCGCTGCGAGGCCTCGACGTCCTTGCGAATCAGTCGTTTCAGATAGCGCGCGAGCCGCGGTCCCGAGGCATAGGCGCGGTCGCTTTCGATCGTCTGGTCGGCGGTGCGCAGGCGCCGCGCAAGCTGCTGCATCAGCGACCATGCGAATTCGGGATGGCTCGCGGCAAAGTCGCGGAGCGCATTGCGGCCAAGCTGCAACGCGCTACCCGCGCTGGTCGCGGTCACCGAAGCGGTGCGTTCGCCGCCGTCGAGCAACGCGATTTCGCCCAGCACCGCGCCCGGCTCGGCATAGGCCAGCACGATTTCGCGGCCGCCCGAGGTCAGCATCGACACGCGTGCCGTACCTTCGGTCAGAATCAGCATCATGTCGCCCGGATCGCCCTGGACAAGCAATTCCTTGCCCTTGACGAAATTGACCTGCACCGCGCGGCGCGCAATTTCGGCCCAATCATCGATCGAAAGGCCGGAAAAGATGCTGTCGGGGCCCTGCAACTCGGCAAGTCTTGCGTGATCCATGCCCCTGAAATCCCTTTTTTGCGGCCAGTATTAAACCAGCCGGCTCTGTTTCACCGCCGCTTCGATAAAGCCCGCAAACAAGGGGTGCGGATCGAACGGCTTCGATTTGAGTTCCGGGTGGAACTGCACCCCGATAAACCACGGATGATCCGGGCGCTCAACGATTTCCGGCAACATACCGTCGGGCGACATGCCCGAAAAGACGAGACCGCCCTTTTCGAGGCTTTCGCGATAGGCGCCGTTGACCTCGTAGCGATGGCGGTGCCGCTCGCTGATCTCGTTCGCGCCATAAACGCTCGCGACATGGCTGTTCGGCGACAGTTTCGCTTCATAGGCGCCCAGCCGCATCGTGCCGCCAAGGTCGGTGTCGGCGCCGCGCTTCTGCAGCCCTTCGTCGCTCATCCATTCGGTGATCATACCGACGACGGGCTCGTCGGTCGGGCCGAATTCGGTGCTCGAGGCGTCGGCGATGCCGCTGGTGTTCCGCGCGCCCTCGATGCACGCCATCTGCATGCCGAGGCAGATGCCGAAGAAGGGCACATTGCGCTCGCGTGCGAAGCGCACGCTCGAAATCTTGCCTTCGGACCCGCGCTCGCCGAAGCCGCCGGGGACGAGAATGCCGTGCATCGGTTCGAGGTTGGCGGCGAGATCCTCGTCGCGCTCGAACATTTCGGCGTCGAGCCAGCGGATGTTGACCTTGACGCGGTGCGCCATGCCGCCGTGGACCAGCGCCTCGTTCAGCGACTTGTAGGCGTCGGGAAGCGAGACATATTTGCCGACGACGCCGATCGTGACTTCGCCCTCGGGATGCTGCTTGCGGTCCATGATGTCGTACCAGCGCGAGAGGTCGGGCGCGGGCGCATCCTTGATCCCGAACGCGTGCAGTACTTCGCTGTCCAGTCCTTCGCCGTGATACTGGACCGGGACCGAATAGATGCTGTCGGCGTCGAGCGCGGGGATCACCGCTTCCTTGCGGACGTTACAGAATTGCGCGATTTTCGCGCGCTCGCTCTCGGGCAGCGGTTTTTCGCAGCGGCAGAGCAGGATGTCGGGCTGGACGCCGAGCGAAGCCAGTTCGCGCACGCTGTGCTGCGTCGGCTTGGTCTTGAGCTCGCCCGCCGCGGCGATGTACGGTACCAGCGTGACGTGGACCGAGATCGCATTTTCGCGGCCTACCTCGTTCTTGAGCTGGCGAATCGCCTCGATGAACGGGAGCGATTCGATATCGCCGACGGTGCCGCCGATTTCGCAGAGCACGAAATCGAGATCGTCGGTCTCGGCGCGCGCAAAGGCCTTGATCTCGTCGGTGACGTGCGGGATCACCTGCACCGTC
The DNA here is from genome assembly GCA_032154175.1 of Sphingopyxis sp. Taxonomy (GTDB): domain Bacteria; phylum Pseudomonadota; class Alphaproteobacteria; order Sphingomonadales; family Sphingomonadaceae; genus Sphingopyxis. The sequence continues at coordinate 5,052 of JALDYH010000169.1, forward strand.
GCGCCCAGATAGTCGCCGCGGCGCTCCTTGGTGATGATGTCGCGATAGATGCGGCCCGAGGTGACATTGTCGCTCTGCCGCGCCGCAACGCCGGTAAAACGCTCGTAATGCCCCAGATCGAGGTCGGTTTCGGCGCCGTCGTCGGTCACATAGACCTCGCCGTGCTGATAGGGCGACATCGTGCCCGGATCGACGTTCAGATAGGGATCGAATTTCCGGATACGGACGCGATAGCCGCGCGCTTGCAACAAGGCGGCGAGGCTAGCCGCCATCAAACCTTTGCCAAGCGAGGAGACCACGCCGCCGGTGATAAAAATGAACCGCGCCATGGGAGGAAAGACTTACTCAACGGGAGGGGGACGGCGCAAGCCGTCGAATCGCATCCGGCGGAAAATAATTCCGCCGGGCGGGTTACGGGTGGAGGCCGAAGCCGCCGGTGTTTATTTTTTCGCGGGTGCCTGCGCCGGTGCCGGAGCGGCTTCCTCGCTCGCTGCCGCTGCGGCCGCCGCCAGCGGATCGTCGCTTGCAGCGGCGGGTGCCGCGCCTGCGCCCTGTGCCGGCTGCGGGGTCAGCGACGACGCGGGAGCCGCGCCGCTGGTCTGCGCCGCTTTCGACAGCGAGGTGTCGATCGTCGAACCGCTGCGACCGACCGAGGCCATCGCCGCGAGCAGGATCGACAGGCCGACGAACAGCGTCGCGAGGATCGTCGTTGCCCGGGTCATGAAGTCCGCGGCACCGCGTGCCGAAAGCAGGCCCGCAGGGCTGCCGCCGACACCCAGCCCGCCACCTTCCGACTTCTGCATCAGGATGACGCCGATCATCGTCGCGGCAACGAGTGCCTGGAGAACGAGGATGAAGGTGAAGAGGCTGGACATTATATTTTCCCGAACTTGCGCGGTCTCACTCGGACCGCGCCCGCGGCGCACATAGAGACGAAGCGGCTTCGCTTCAACCCGCGAGTGTCGCCGCTGCCGAGATGATCGGCACGAACTTGGCCGCCGTCAGGCTTGCGCCACCGACCAGCGCGCCGTCGACGTCGCCAGCGTCCAGCAATTCGGCGGCGTTCTCGCCATTGACCGATCCCCCGTAAAGAAGGCGCATGTCGTCCGCCGCGCCGCCGAACCGCGCGGCCAGCGCGCCGCGGATCGCGCCATGCATCGCCGCGACGTCGGCAACGGTGGGGACAAGCCCGGTGCCGATCGCCCAGATCGGTTCATAGGCGATGGCGAGCCGGGGGGGATCGAAGCTCCCGGGCACCGATCCCGCAATCTGCGCGAGCACATGGTCGATCGCGCCGCCCGATTCGCGCACTTCGCGCGGCTCGCCGACGCACAGGATCACCGACAACCCGGCGGCGAGGCCGGCTTCGGCCTTCGCGCGCACATCGGCGTCGCTTTCGCCACAGCCTTCGCGCCGTTCGCTATGCCCGACGATGACGACGCTCGCGCCCGCATCGGCGAGCATCGCCGCCGCAACCGATCCGGTGAACGCGCCCGAGGCGGCGCTGTGGCAATCCTGTCCGCCGATCACCCTGCCCGGCGCTGCCGCGGCCATTGCGCCGATCAGCGTAAAGGGCGGGCAGATCGCAACATCGACGGCGCCATGCCCGTCCGCCGCAGCGAAGATCGCCTGCGCTTCGCCGATGGCGGCCGAAAGCCCGTTCATCTTCCAGTTGCCGACCACATATTTGCGCCGCGCCATGTCCCGCTTCTCCCTTCATTCGAACCTTGTCCTCGCCCTAGCGGCGCACGGGCGCGATAGGCAAGCCGCGTCGCACACGCGCGAAAAGCCCCTTTCCGGCCTTGATGCGGCACCGCCTCCCGCCTAAAGCAGCGCGCAACCGCGCCTGAACCGCGCCCTGCCGGAAAGAATGCCCGCTTCATGATTACCGCCATCCGCGCCATGTTTTCCTCGACGATCGGCAAGTTTCTCGCCCTCGGCTTCGTCGTCCTCGTCGGCCTTGCCTTTGCGCTGAGCGACGTGACGGGCAATTCGAACTTCGGCGGCATCGGCGGCGCCAATGTCGCGAAGGTCGGCAGCGAGAATATCGGCGTCGGCGAACTGCGCGACCGCGCGCGTCAGGCCTATGATCAGGCGCGGCAGCAGCAGCCGGGGATGACGATGGCCGCCTTCGTCGAATCGGGCGGCCTCGATCAGGTCCTCGACCAGCTTGTCGAAGGCCTCGCCTTCGATCAGTTCGCGACCAGCATGGGCTTCAGCGTCAGCAAGCGATTGATCGACGGACGTATCGCCGATCTCCCCGCCTTTGCCGGCGTGTCGGGCAAGTTCGACCAGAAGGTTTTCGAGAATTTCCTGCGCCAGAACGGCCTCACCGAAACCCAGTTGCGCCGCGACCTGCGCCAGCAATTGCTGATCGAACAGCTCGCCGCGCCGATCGCGACGATGCCGCGCATCGCGCCGGGCATGGCGCAGCCCTATGCTGCGCTCTTGATGGAGCAGCGCCGCGGACAGGCGACCTTTATCCCTGCCAGCCCCTTCGCCCCGACCGCCGATCCCGGCGACGCCGCGTTGAAGACGTTCCTGTCGCAAAATGGCGCCAAATTCACCGTCCCCGAGCGCCGCGTGATCCAGTATGCGCTGTTCGACAGCAGCGCCGTGCCGGTCCCGGCGGTCACCGACGCCGAAATCGCCAAGGTCTACAAGGACAATGCCGCGCAATATGCCGCGAGCGAGACGCGCCGCTTCGCGCAGGTGATCGTCCCCGATCAGGCGGCCGCGAACGCCCTCGCGGCCAAGGTTCGCGGCGGCACCGCGCTCGCCGACGCGGCGCAGGCGGCGGGCCTGTCGGCTTCGACCACCGGCGATCTCACCCAGTCGGCCTATGCCGCGACGAGCAGCGCGGCGGCGGCCAAGGCCGCCTTTGCCGCCAAGCGCGGCGATCTGATCGGCCCGACGCAGACCGGCCTCGGCTGGACGGTCGCCCGCGTCGAGGATATCACCGCGAAACCCGCGCGCAGCCTCGCCGACGCCACCCCCGAAATTCGCACCGAGCTTGCCAAGAACAAGGCGAACGAAGCGATCGTCGATTATTACAATGCGATCCAGGACGCCGTGAACGGCGGCGCGTCGGTCGAGGAAGTCGCGACCGACCGCAAACTCCAGCTTGTCGAGACGCCCGCGATCCTGCCGAGCGGCCGTGCGCCCGCCCAGCCCGCCTTCGTTCCGGCGCCCGAACTGGCGCCGCTCGTCGCGCAGGCCTTTCAGGCTGCAGGCGAAGGCGAAGGCCATATCGCAACCCTGGTCGAGAACGAGAAATTCGCCGTCTATGCGGTGAAGTCGATCGTCGCCGCGGCGCCGCCGCCCTTCGCGCAGATTCGCGCCGACCTGCTCACCGAATGGCGCTTTGCCGAGGGGCAGAAGGTCGCCCGCGACAAGGCACGCGCGATCGTCAAGGCGGTCGAAGGCGGCAAGGGCCTCGGCGATGCCGTCGCCGCTGCCGGTCCGAACATCGGCAACGTCCAGACGATCGGCGGCCGCCGCGCCGAACTC
>JALDYH010000170.1:0-8498 GCA_032154175.1 Sphingopyxis sp.
TGGGCGCATTGGACGGCAAGGTTGCGATCATCACGGGCGCCGGCAGCGGCATCGGTCGCGCGAGCGCGCTGCGCTTCGCCGCCGAGGGCGCGAAGCTCGTCATCGGCGACAAGACTGCGGCCGTGCATGACACGGCAAAACTGGTGAAGGATGCGGGCGGAGAGGTGGTCGCGCTCGAAATCGACGCCGGCGTCGAGGCCGATGTCGCCTCGCTTGTCGCAGCCGCGAAAGAGAGTTTCGGCGGCCTCGACGTCGCCTTTGCCAATGCCGGGATCATCGGCGACATGGGCGGCATTTTCGATTTCGACCCCGCCGCCTGGGCCGAGACGCTGCGCGTCAACCTGATCGGCCCGGCGCTGATGGTGAAGCATGCGGGCAAGGCGATGGTCGATCAGGGGCGCGGCGGCGCAATCGTGCTGACCGCGAGCGTCGCGGGTCTGAACTCAGGCGCGGGTCCGGGGGCTTACTCGGCATCGAAGGCCGGCGTCATCAACCTTGCCAAGGTCGCGGCGCAACAGCTGTCGACGAGCGGCGTGCGCGTCAACGCGGTGTGCCCCGGCCTCACCGAAACGGGGATGACCAAGCCGACCTTCGACTATGCGCGCGCGAAGGAAGTCACGCACAAGCTCGGCCAGCTCAATCCGCTCCGCCGCGCGGCGCAGCCCGAGGAGCTTGCCAATGTGGCACTGTTCCTTGCGAGCGATCAGGCAAGCTATGTTAACGGACAGGCGATCGCGGTCGATGGCGGGCTGACGAGCTCGCATCCCGTGACGCGCCAGTTGCTTGGCCAGACCTCGCACTGATAGGTCGCATATATGGCACATGGATTCGATACCGCGCGGCTTGACCGCATTCCCGCCTTTCTCGCCGCCAAATATGTCGACACCGGCCGCCTGCCGCACGCGGCGACGCTCGTGTCGCGGCGTGGCGAGGTTGCGCATCTGTCGTGCATCGGCGAGGCGCGGCCGGGCGAGGCGCTGAAGGACGATGCGATCTTCCGCATCGCCAGCATGACCAAGCCGATCACCAGCATCGCCTTCATGATGCTGGTCGAGGAAGGCAAGGTCGCGCTGTCCGATCCGCTGGTGGAGTTCTGCCCCGAGTTCCGGGACACCGGCGTCTTCGTCGCGGGCGGCGGCAACGTCCCCTTCCTGACCCGGCCGCCGGTGCAGCCAATCCGCATAGTTGACGTGCTGCGCCATACCGCAGGCTTCACCTACGGCTTTCAGGAACGCACGCCGGTCGACGCGGCGTATCGCAAGGCGCGGATCGACGATTTCGACGCCGATTACACGATGGACAGCTTCATCGCCGACCTTGCGAAAATTCCGTTGCAGTTCGACCCCGGCGCGCACTGGAATTATTCGATGGCGACCGACGTCCTCGGCGCGGTGATTGAACGCATCGAAGGCAAGCCGTTCTCGCAAGTTTTACGGGAGCGGATTTTCGGTCCGCTCGGCATGGTCGATACCGGGTTCAAGGTCCCCGCCGACCAACAACACCGGCTGACCGACGCCTATGCCTTTCACCCGAAGGACAAGAAGCAGGATTTCGACAGCGGCGCACGAAGCCGCTGGGCGAAGGATCGCAGTTTCCATTCAGGCGGCGGTGGGCTCGCCTCGACGCTCCACGACTATCACCGTTTCTGCCTGATGCTGCTCGGCGGCGGCAAGCTGGGCGATACGCGGATCATCAGCCGCAAGACGCTGGGTCTGATGACGTCGAACCATCTCGTTGGCGGCGGCGATTTGACGCAGCACAGCATCGGCATTTTCAGCGAGGACGAGAATGCGGGAGTCGGCTTCGGGCTCGGCTTCGCGGTCACGCTCGACCCGGCGGCTGCCGGCATTCCGGGATCGGCAGGCGATTTCTACTGGGGCGGCATGTTCTCGACCGGCTTCTTCGTCGATCCGGTCGAAGAGATTTGCATGGTCTTCATGACCCAGCTCATGCCCTCCTCCACCTATCCCGTGCGGCGCGAGGTCAAGACGCTTGTCCACGCCGCAATCGATGACTGATATCCAGACCCAAGGAGTTCTCCCATGTCCGAAGATACCCCCGTTTCCGTCACGATGGAAAAGGATGGCGACGTCGCCGTCATCATCGTCAACAATCCGCCTGTCAACGCGCTGAGCTGGCACGTCCGGCAGGGCCTCGAAGACAATTTCGGCGCCGCGCTCGCCGATGACAGCGTCAAGGCGATCGTGCTGCGCTGCGCCGGCGCGACCTTCATCGCGGGCGCCGACATCAGCGAATTCGGCAAGCCGCCGCGCGGCCCCGATTTCAACGCGGTGCTCAACAGCATCGAAGCGGCATCGAAGCCGGTCGTCGCGGCGATCCACGGGACAGCCCTTGGGGGAGGTCTCGAAACCGCACTCGTCTGCCATTATCGCGTCGCGGTGCCGTCGGCGAAACTCGGCGTCCCCGAAGTGAAGCTGGGCCTGCTGCCCGGCGCGGGCGGCACGCAGCGCCTGCCGCGCGTCGTCGGCGTCGAGGCCGCGGCGACGATGACCTCGACGGGTGATCCGCTGCCCGCCGCGAAGGCGAAGGAACTCGGCCTCGTCGACGAACTGGCCGGCGAGGACAGCCTTGCCGCCGATGCCATCACATTCGCCCGCGCGAAGATCGCCGACGGCCCGCGCCCGACGCGCGAACGCCCGGTGTTCGGCGACGTCGCGGTGATCGAGCAGCTCAAGACCGCGAACGCCAAGCGCTGGCGCGGGTTCGAAGCGCCCTACGCCAACCTCGCCTGCGTCGAGGCGGCGACGCGCCTTCCCTTCGACGAAGGTCTCGCATTCGAACGCGAACAGTTCATGAAGCTGATGTTCGGCAGCCAGTCGGCGGCGCAGCGCCATATCTTCTTCGCCGAACGCCAGGCGGCGAAGATCGACGGCCTGCCCAAGGACACGCAGCTGCGCGACATCAAGAAAGTCGGCGTGATCGGCGCCGGCACGATGGGCGGCGGGATCAGCATGAACTTCCTGCAGAAGGGCATTCCGGTCACGATCGTCGAGATGCAGCAGGAAGCGCTCGACCGCGGCACCGGCGTGATCCGCAAGAATTACGACGCGTCGGCCGCCAAGGGCCGCTTCAAGCCCGAACAGGTCGACCAGATGATGGGCCTGCTGACGCCGAGCCTCAGCCTCGACGATCTTGCCGACTGCGACCTGATCATCGAGGCGGTCTATGAGAATATGGACGTCAAGAAGGACATCTTCGGCAAGCTCGACACGATCGCCAAGCCCGGCGCGATCCTCGCGTCGAACACCTCGTATCTCGACATCGACGAGATCGCGACCGCGACGAGCTGCCCCGGCGACGTGCTCGGCATGCATTTCTTCTCGCCCGCAAACGTCATGAAGCTGCTCGAGGTCGTGCGCGGTGAAAAGACCGCACCCGACGCGCTGGCGACGGCGATGGCAATCGGCAAGAAGATCGGCAAGGTCGCGGTGGTCGCGGGCGTGTGCGACGGCTTCATCGGCAACCGGATGCTGAAACCCCGTCAGGTTGAGGCGATGAACCTCTTGATGGAAGGCGCGACGCCGCAGCAGATTGACAAGGTGCATGTCGAATTCGGCATGCCGATGGGGCCGTTCCAGATGAGCGACCTTGCGGGTGTCGATATCGGCTGGCACCGCGACCCGACGCGCATCGAGAGCATCCGCGACGCGCTCGCAGCGGTCGGCCGCTGGGGACAGAAGACCGGCAAGGGCTTTTACGACTATGACGAAAAGCGCAATCCGAGCCCGAGCACCGAAGTCGCCGAGATCATCGAGGATTTCCGCCAGCGGTCGAACAAGGCCAAGCGCGAGATCAGCGATCAGGAAATCATCGAACGCACCCTCTATCCGATGGTCAACGAAGGCGCGCTGATCCTGTCCGAGGGCAAGGCGCAGCGCGCGTCGGACATCGATGTCGTGTGGATCTATGGCTATGGCTGGCCGGTCTATCGCGGCGGCCCGATGTTCTGGGCGGGGCTGGAAGGCACCGACAAGATCGTCGCAGCGCTGGAGAAGCACGGGTTCGCGGTCGCGCCTTTGCTCAAGGAAAAGGCCGAGGCGAAGTCCGGCTTCTGAGCCTCTTCTCGCTTACCAGGATCAGGCCGTCTGTCCCGGTACGGGGCAGGCGGCCTTTCTTTTGCCACGTGGCGGCCGCAGGCATGAGCGGAAACTTGCGATTCAGGGTTAAAGCGCTGGCAAGGTCCGCCGTTACGGCAGAGCATGAACGCCATGTCCGCCCTTGCCGTCCTTTTTCTCGCCGGCAGCGCCCCGGCTGCCACGCCCGTTGCGCCGCCACAGGTTAGCGCGATCGGCGTCGCGCGCGCGCGGATACTGGCGCCCGCCGAGGTGCGGCGGGTTGGCGGCCGGGTCGAGGTGCGTACCGGCGAGCGCAAGGCACCCACGCAGGTGCACCGCACCGAACGCCGCGACGGCGGGGAAACGGCGGACTTCTATTAGCTTTCCGTCATCCCGGCGAAAGCCGGGATCTCGACCTCGGATCATTACGGACCGGCGAGATCCCGGCCTTCGCCGGGATGACAATTACGCCTGCAGCGTCTTGATGATCGCCGAAAAGTCGCGGCCGTCCTTGTCGGCCTCGACAAAGGCTTCGTAGAGTTCGCGCGCCTTCGACCCCATCGGAACGTCGGCATCGACGCTCGCGGCGGCTTCCATCGCGAGGCGGAGATCCTTGAGCATCAGCGCCGCGGCGAAGCCGCCCTTGTAATCATTGTCGGCGGGGGTCGTCGGGCCGACACCGGGAAGCGGCGCGTAGCTGGTCAGCGACCAGCACTGCCCCGACGACACGCTCGCGATGTCGAAGAATTTCTGCGGGTCGAGGCCAAGCTTCTGCGCGAGCGCAAGCGTCTCGCACGTCGCGACCATCGATGCGCCGAGGAGCATATTGTTGCAGATCTTCGCCCCCTGCCCCGCGCCCGCATCGCCGGCGTGGATCACCGCCTTGCCCATTTTCGCAAGGATCGGTTCGGCGCGCGCGAAGCCGTCATCGGTGCCGCCGACCATGAAGGTCAGCGTGCCGGCGTTGGCGGCGGCGATGCCGCCCGATACCGGCGCGTCGACCGCGACGAGGCCCTTGGCGGTCGCGGCTTCGATATTCGCGCGCGCGGTCGCCACGTCGATCGTCGAGCAATCGAGGAGCAAGGTGCCGGGTGCGGCATTGGAGAAGACGTCGCTTTCATAGACCGCGGCGACATGTTTGCCCGCGGGCAGCATCGTCACGACGGCCTCCGCGCCAGTCACGGCTTCGGCCGCCGACGCAGCGCGCGTGCAGCCCGCTTCGACGGCGCGGGCAAGTGCCTCTTCACTGAGATCGAAGGCGCGAACGTCATGCCCCGCCTTCGCGAGGTTCGCGGCCATGCCGCCGCCCATATTGCCGAGCCCGATAAATGCGATTTTCATGTCAGCGACCCTTCCACACGCCTTCGCGCTTTTCGATGAAGGCGGCCATGCCTTCGGCCTTGTCCTCGGTTGCGGCTAGGATCTGGAACAGGCGGCGTTCGTAGATCAGCCCCTGATCGAGCGTGGTTTCGAACGCGGCGTTGACCATGTCCTTGTTCACCATCGCGGCCATCGGCGGCATGCCCGCAATCGTCGTCGCGGTCTTTACCGCTTCGTCGACCAGCGTCTCATGTGGAACGACGCGCGCGACGAGGCCCGAGCGCTCGGCTTCGGCGGCATCCATCATCCGGCCGGTCAGGCACATTTCCATTGCCTTCGCCTTGCCGATCGCGCGCGTCAGCCGCTGCGACCCGCCCATGCCGGGGGCGACGCCGAGCTTGATTTCAGGCTGGCCGAATTTCGCTTTCTCCGACGCGATGATGAAATCGGCCATCATCGCGAGTTCGCAGCCGCCGCCGAGCGCGAAGCCGTTCACCGCGGCGATCCACGGTTTGCGGACCTTTTTCACGAAGTCGCTCGTCCATTTCGAGAAGAAATCCTCAAGGTAGAAATCGGACGCGGGCTTGTCGGCCATTTCCTTGATGTCAGCGCCCGCGGCGAACGCCTTGTCGCCCGATCCGGTGAGCACCGCGCAGCGCTGGCTGTCGTCGGCTTCGAAGGCCGCGAAGGCCGCGATCAGATCGTCCAGCACGCCCGAATTGAGCGCGTTCAGCGCCTGCGGGCGGTTGAGCGTCACCAAGGTGACGGCCCCGCGCGTTTCGACGAGGAGGGTTTCATAAGTCATTCGGCAATCTCCGGATTTTCGTCACCCCGGACTTGATCCGGGGTCCCGCTTCTTCAGCGTCGCAAAGCGGGATGCCGGATCAAGTCCGGCATGACGAAGGTGGGCGGCAAGGTCAGGCGAGAGGGGTCCATTTCTCATTCTCGGGCAAAGGCGCGAAGATCGCGTCGACCCAGTGGTCGGTGACCGCTTCGGGCGACGGCGGATTCCACTTCGGGCTGTTGTCCTTGTCGATGATGAGCGCGCGGACGCCCTCGATAAAGTCGTGCATCTGAACGACGCGGCTGCCGATCGCATATTCCTGCGTCATCTGCGCGGCGAAGTCGTGCATCTCGCCGCCTTCCTTGAGCTGGCGGAGCGCGACCTTGCAGGTCTGCGGCGATTTGCCGTGGAGTGTCGCCAGCTCCTTTCCGGCCCACTCGCCGCCGTCGGCTTCGAGCGCGGCGAGGATGTCCTCATAGGTGTCGCTCGCGAACAGACGGTTGATTCGTTCGAGATGCCGGGTGAGTGCTGCGGGCGGCGCGGTGACCGACAATTCGCCCAATATGCCGCCGATGCGGCCGGGATCAACCGCGATCCGCGCCTTCGCCTCGGCGAGCTTTTCGGATGGCAGATAATGCGTCGCGAGGCCGAGCGCCAAACATTCCGCCCCGTCGAGCCGCGCGCCGGTGAGCGCGAGATAGGCGCCGACGCGGCCTTCGAGCCGCGGCAGGTACCAGCCGCCGCCGACGTCGGGAAACAGGCCGATCCCCGTCTCGGGCATCGCAAAGCGCGTATGCTCGGTCGCGACGCGATATTTCGCCGGCTGCGAAATGCCGACCCCGCCGCCCATCGTGATGCCGTCCATGAAGGCGACGACGGGCTTGGGGTAAGTGAAGAGCAGATGATTGAGGCGATATTCGGTGTGGAAGAAGAGGCGCGCTTCCTTGCCGTCCTTCGCGCCGCTCTCCGCGAGCATGCGGATGTCGCCGCCGGCGCAGAAGCCGCGACCCTCGCTATGGTCGATGATCACCGCCTCGACCGCATCGTCGCCCCGCCATTGGACGAGCGCATCGATCATCGCTTCGCACATCGCGAGGTTCAGCGCGTGAATCGCCTTGGGGCGGTTGAGCGAAATGCGGCCGACGCGAACGTCGGTCGAAATGATGACATCTTCGGTCATTGGCGCAGCAGGTCCCTTCCGACGATCATCCGCATCACCTGATTGGTGCCTTCGAGGATCGAATGAACGCGCAGGTCGCGCCAGAAGCGCTCGATCGGATAGTCACGCAAATAGCCGTAGCCGCCGAAAAGCTGGAGCGCGTCGTTGACGATCTTGCTGCCGTTATCGGTCGCGAGCCGCTTCGCCATCGCCGAGAAGCGCGACTTGTCGGGCGCGTTCGCGGTGACCTTGGCCGCCGCGAGATAGAGCAGCGCGCGCGATGCCTCCAGATCGGTCGCCATGTCGGCGAGCATGAACTGGGTGTTCTGGAAATCGGCGATCGGCTGCCCGAACTGCTGACGATCCTTGGTATAGGCGATCGCCTCGTCGAGGCAGCGCTGCGCGCCGCCCAGGGAACAGGCACCGATATTCAGCCGCCCGCCGTCGAGTCCCGCCATCGCAAAGCGGAAGCCGTCACCTTCGGCGCCGACCAGATTTTCCACGGGCACGCGGCAATCCTCGAAGATCACCTGCGCGGTGGGGGATGCGTTCCAGCCGAGCTTCTTCTCGGGCGCGCCGAAGCTCAAACCCGCCGTGTCCTTTTCGATGACGAGACAGGAAATGCCCTTCGATTTTTCCTCGCCGGTGCGGACCATACAGACATAGATGTCGTTGGTGCCGGCGCCCGAGATGAACTGCTTGGTGCCGTTCAGCACATAATGGTCGCCATCCTTTTTCGCGGTCGTCTTGAGCGCGGCGGCGTCGGACCCAGAGCCGGGTTCGGTCAGGCAATAGCTCGCGATCTTTTCCATGCTGACGAGGTCGGGCAGAAAACGCGCCTTGATCTCCGCCCCGCCGAAGCGGTCGATCATCCACGTCGCCATATTGTGGATCGAGACATAGGCGCTGGTCGCCGGACAGCCATAGGCCATCGCCTCCATGATCAGCGCCGCCTCGAGCCGGCCGAGCCCGATGCCGCCCGATTCCTCGGCGACGTAAATCGCGCCGAAGCCCAGCTCGCCCGCCGCCTTCCACACATCGACGGGATAATGATGTTTTTCGTCCCATTCGGCGGCGAAGGGTGTGATGCGGTCGGCGGTGAACTTGCGCGCCATATCCTGGATGGCGAGCTGGTCGTCGGTAAGCTGGAACTGGTCGG
>JALDYH010000171.1:0-8428 GCA_032154175.1 Sphingopyxis sp.
GGGAAATCGACCCCGGCCAGCCGCGCGTCGCCGATGCGCCGATCAAGTCGAAGATTCGTCATTACAGCGGCCTGTCGGCCATGGCCGGCAAGCTCGGGAAATTGCTCGTCGACTTCGAATGGACGCGCGCCGACGCCTTGCTCCCCGCGCAGCAGCAGCGCGCTTTGCCGTGGCGTGCCGCGGCGTGAACGCGCCTCTGCCAATCGACCAAAGCTTCACCGCCGCACCGCTGTCCGACGCGACGGCGTGGGATGCCTATGTCGCCGCGCATCCGGACGCCACGCCGTTTCACGGCCGCGCATGGTGCGAGGCGATCACCAGGGCGACCGGCCATCGCTGCCATCCCGTCACCGCGCGCGATGCGAACGGCGCGCTGACCGGCATCCTTCCGCTCCACCATGTCCGCTCGCCGCTCTTCGGTCAGGCGCTGGTCGGCAGCGGCTTCGCGGTCGATGGCGGCATCCTCGCCGACAATGCGGCCGTGGCGGCCACGCTCGCACAGGGCGCAGCCGACATGGCGAAATCGCTCGGCGTTCCGTCGGTCGAGCTGCGCGGCGGTCCCTTGCCCGAAGGCGAGGGCTGGATCCGCGAGGACGGCGTCTACGCCGGTTTCGCGCGACAGCTCGCCGCCGACGATGACGCCGAACTGCTCGCCATCCCCCGCAAGCAGCGCGCCGAGGTGCGCAAGGCGCTCGAAAGCGGCCTGACGGTCACAACGGGTAGCGATGCGGCCGAACGCCGCGATCATTATCGCATCTATGCGACGAGCGTGCGCAATCTCGGCACGCCGGTTTTTCCGAAAAAGCTTTTCGGTGACGTGCTCGATGCCTTTGGCGACAAGGCCGACATATTGACCGTGCGCCAGGACGGTCGGCCGGTGGCGAGCGTGCTCAGCCTCTATTGGCGCGGGGCCGTCATGCCCTATTGGGGCGGCGGCACTGCCGAGGCGCGGAAGCTGCGCGCCAACGAACTGATGTATTTTGCACTGATGCGCCACGCGCAGCGGAAGGGATATCTGGCCTTCGACTTCGGCCGCTCGAAGCTCGGTACCGGACCCTTCGCCTACAAGAAGAACTGGGGCTTCGAACCGCAGCCACTCGTCTATGCCCGCTGGCTCGCACCCGGCGAAACCGCGCGCGACACCAATCCGAACAGCGCCAGATACCGGTTGCAGGTCGACCTGTGGAAAAAGCTGCCACTGTGGGCGGCGAACCGGATCGGCCCGCTGATCGCGCGTGGGCTGGGTTAAGGGACCCGGCCAGTGCCCGAAATCCTGTTCCTCGTTCACCGCGCGCCCTGGCCTCCCGACCGCGGCGACCGGATCCGCAGCTGGCATATGTTCGAAGCGCTGGCGAAGCTCGCGCCGGTTCATGTCGCGACGCTTGCCGACAATGCCGAAGAGGCCGAAGCCGCTCGCGGGAAAATGATGCCGCTTTGCAAGAGTCTGGTGATCGAGGTGCGCAAGGTCGCGCGCCCGGTCGCGCTGATGCGGGCGGTGCTGCGCGGCGAGCCGGTATCGAACCACCTGTTCCGCAACGCCCGGCTGGCCCGCCACGTCGATGACCTCGTCCGACGGGGTGGTATCACGCATATCGTCGCCTTCTCGGGTCAGATGGCGCAATATATCCCGGCTGGTTTTGACGGCCGCATCATCATGGATTTTGTCGACGTCGATTCCGCCAAATTCAGGACCTATGCCGAACAGGACAAGCGCCAGCCGCTGAACTGGGTGCATGCGCGCGAAGCGCGAACGCTCGGCGCCTATGAGGCAGAGGTCGCGCGCCGCGTCGATGCCAGCCTGTTCGTGAGCGAGGCCGAAGCGGCGTTGTTCCGCAACCGGAGCGGGCTGGGTCCCGACGACGTCCGCGCCGTCGAAAACGGCATCGATACCGATCGTTTCGATCCCGCAATCCCGTCGGACACGGTCGGGGCAGGCGACGGCGCGCTCGCCGTCTTCACCGGCCAGATGGACTATCGCCCGAATATCGATGCGGTCCGCTGGTTCGCGGTCGATATCCTGCCGTTGATCCGGCAGCGCCATCCGCAAGCGCGTTTTGCGATCGTTGGCCGTGCGCCGACCGACGAGGTGCGTGCGCTCGAAAAATTGCCCGGCGTGACGGTGACCGGTGCGGTGCCCGACGTGCGCCCCTGGCTCGTCGCGGCCGATGCCGTGGTCGCTCCGCTGCTGCTCGCGCGCGGGGTGCAGAACAAGCTGCTCGAGGCGATGGCGATGGGACGGCCGGTAGTCGCGAGTGCCGCCGCCGCCGAGGGAATCGATGCGGAACCGGGCGAACATCTGCTGGTCGCCGACGATGCGGCTGCAATGGCGGATGCCGTCTGCGCCCTCTTCGACGACCGCGGCGCCGGGGCGAGGATGGGACGGGCGGCGCGCGCGCGGATGATCGCACGCTATGGCTGGGACGCCCGCCTTGCGCCGCTCGCCGGATTGCTGGGGTTGCCCGCATGACGCTGTGGCGGCGCCATCTTGTCGCGCTTGCGCTCCTGTCGGCGGCGATCTTCGCGATCTTCTGGCGCGAGGCGGCCGATGTGGCGGGTATCTGGTGGAACAGCTCGACCTTCACCCATTGCCTGCTGATCGTGCCGATGATCGGGTGGCTTGTGTCGCAGCGCACGGCGCTGCTGCGGCCGCTGACGCCGGTCTACTGGTGGCCGGCGCTCATCTGGATGGCCGGCGCCGGGCTGGTGTGGCTGATTGGCGAAGCAGCCGGGGTCGGCCTGTTCCGTCAACTCGGCCTGATCCTGATGCTGCAGGGCGCCGTCGCGGCGACGCTCGGCGAAAAGCTCGTGCGTGCGCTGCTTTTTCCGCTCGGCTATGCGCTGTTGCTGGTGCCGTTCGGCGAGGAACTGGTGCCGCTGCTCCAGACGCTCACCGCGCACATCAGCATGGTCTTGCTCCACCTCTCGGGCATTCCGGCCAAGATGGAGGGCGTATTCATTACCACGCCGGCCGGCTTCTTCGAGGTTGCCGAAGCCTGTTCGGGGGTGAATTTCCTGATTGCGATGCTCGCTTACGCAATTTTCGCGGCGCATCTCTGTTTCCGCAGCTGGAAGCGGCGGATCGTTTTTATCGTGGCCGCGCTCGCCACGACGATCCTCGCCAACGCGCTGCGCGCCTATGGCACGATGGTCGCGGCGGAAATCTGGGGGATCGAGGCGGCGGGCGGGATCGACCATATCTTCTACGGCTGGTTCTTCTTCGGTGCGGTGATCCTGCTCGTCATGTTCGTGGCGCGCCGCTGGTTCGATCGCCCGGCGAACGACGCCGCGGTCGATGTGCGCGGGCTGGGCGGCGTGCCGCGCTTTGCCGGGCCGCCCAAAGCGGTGCTCCCGGTCGCGTTTGCGGTTCCGTTGCTGTTCGCCGGCTGGGGCTATTTGGCGGGGGGGCGCAGTGCAGCCTTGCCCGCCACGATCGCGATTGGTGTGCCGCCGGGATGGAGCGATGTGCGCGCCGGGGGAATCGCGTGGGCGCCGCGCTTCGACGGTGCCGATCGACGCGCGACGCGCCGGTTCGCCAACGACAAGGGGCAGGTGGTGACGGTCGCGATCGGCGGCTATGAACGGCAGGCCGAAGGACGCGAGGTCGTGGCATTCGGGCAAGGCGCGATCGATCCCGACAGCAAATGGGCATGGAGCGCCTCGTTGCCCGCCGCCCTCGGCGCAAGGACCGAACGTCTGCTGCATCCGGGGCCGGTGCTGCGCGACGCCGCGACCTGGTATGTCGTCGATGGCAAGGTGACCGGCAGCGCGCGCGCCGCAAAACTGGCCGGGCTCAAGGCGCGACTGTTCGGCGGAGACCCGCGCGCGCTGTCGCTGATCGTGTCGAGCGAGGAACGGCACGGCGGCCGCAATGCGATAGAGGATTTCGTTTCCGCGTCGGGTGGAGTCAAAGCGATGGCTGACCGCGCGCTGAAAAGCCGCTAGACGGTCAACATATGTGCGGCATCGCGGGCATTTATCACGTTGAAACGGCAAAGCCCGTCGACCCCGCGCGACTGCGGGCGATGCTGCATCCGATGGCGCATCGCGGGCCCGACGGATCGGGCGAATGGACCGCGCCCGGCGTCGGGCTCGGTCATCTCCGCCTCTCGATCATCGATATCGAAGGCAGCCCGCAGCCGATGGCGAGCGACGACGAGATCGTCACGCTCACCTATAACGGCGAAATCTATAATTTCCGCGAGTTGCGCGCCGAGCTCGCGGATCGCGGGCACCGCTTCCGCACCAGCGGCGATACCGAGGTCATCATCGCCGCCTGGCGCCAATGGGGTCCCGATTGCCTGTCGCGGCTCAACGGCATGTTCGCCTTTGCGCTTCACGACCACCGGCGCGGGTGCCTGTTCCTCGCGCGCGACCGGCTCGGCGTAAAACCGCTCCATTATGTCCGCCTGTCGGACGGATCGGTTGCCTTCGCATCGGAACTCAAAGGACTCCTTCGTAATCCGCTGCTGCGTCAGGAAGCCAATCTGACCGCGATCGAGGATTTCCTCGCCTTCGGTTATGTCCCCGATGACAATTGCATCGTCGCGGGCGTGGAGAAGCTGCCCGCCGGCCATTATCTGATGCTCGAACGCGGCAAGCCCGTGCCCGCGCCGACGCGCTGGTGGGCGCCCGATTTCTCGAAGCGCATCCGGGCTTCCGAAGGCGAGGCGGCCGAGCACCTCGTCCATCTGATGCGCGCCGCGGTGACCGAACGTATGATATCCGACGTGCCGCTCGGCGCCTTCCTTTCGGGCGGGGTCGACAGCAGCGCGGTCGTCGCACTGATGGCCGAGGCGAGCGCGAAGGCGGTCAAGACCTGCACGATCGGGTTCGATCAGGCGGCGCTCGACGAAACCGCCTATGCGAAAGCGATCGCCGGGCGCTTCGCGACCGATCACCGGACGCGCACCGTCGCCGCGGGCGATTTCGCGTTGGTCGACAAGATCGCCGACCAGTTCGACGAACCCTTCGCCGATGCGAGTGCACTGCCGACATATCGTGTGTGCGAACTTGCGCGCGAAGAGGTGACGGTGGCGCTGTCGGGCGACGGCGCCGACGAGGCGTTTGCCGGCTACCGCCGTCTCGTATTCCAGCATCAGGAGGAACGGCTTCGCGGATTGATCCCCGGCTTTCTGCGCCGCGGCGTGCTCGGCCCGCTGGCGCATGTCTGGCCGCAGATGGACTGGGCGCCGCGCCCGCTTCGCGCCCGTGCGACGCTCGCCAGCCTGTCGAAGAGTGGCGCGGAAGGCTACGCCGAGGCGGTCGGCGTGACGGGCGTCGCCCAGCGTTCGCGCCTGTTCAACGACGCCGCGCATCATGCGCTCGGCGATCATGTCGCCGAAACGCGCTACTGGAAGGCGATGGCCGAGGCACCGGCGCGCGAGCCGCTCGATCGCGCCCAATATGCCGATCTCCAGATCTGGCTGCCGGGCGACATCCTGACCAAGACCGACCGGATGAGCATGGCGGTCAGCCTCGAGGCGCGCGAGCCTTTGCTCGACTACCGGCTGATCGAATTCGCCGCGAGCCTGCCCGCGTCGATGCGCGTCAAGCGCGGGACGGGCAAGGCGATCATGAAACAGACAATGGAACGCTATCTGCCGCACGACATTCTTTATCGCCCGAAGATGGGGTTCGTGACGCCGGTGTCGGCGTGGTTTCGCGGCCCGCTCGTCGAGCAGGCGAAGGCGCTTGCGACCTCGTCGACGCTCGCCCGCTCGGGCTGGTTCGACATGGCAGAAATCGAGCGCGTCGTCGCGGCGCACCAATCGGGCCGCCGCGACCATGGCCGATTGATCTGGCAATTCTTCATGCTCGAAAAATCGCTGGCGAAGCTTTTCGGGATTTAGTTCGTTGCGGCCGCTTCGGGGTGGGAAGCTGACATTCGCTTACCCTCCTTCGTCATCCCGGACTTGATCCGGGATCCACCGCGGCGCCGAAGTCATGGACCCCGGATCAAGTCCGGGGTGACGATGGAGGGGAAGGTCCGCAACCGGTCGATAGCCGCCATTCCACTCCCCGTTCGGGTGACGGGAACTCCGTCGAATCGCCACGCCATCTTAACGCTTCGCTGCTAGGCTCGCTGCCGATGACGGTCCATCCAGCCTTTCCGACAAGCACCGCCGAGGCCGCACCGCTCGCCGTGCGTGTCGTCGATCCCCTGTCGCTTTCGCCCGACCTGGCGGCGGCGTGGGACCGGCTCGCTGGCGAGGCGAGCGAGCCCAATCCCTTTGCCGAACGCTGGTGCCTGCAGTCGGCGCTGCACCTGCTCGACCCCGAACGGCATGCGCGGCTCGTGCTCGTTCGTGACGGCAGCGACGGGCCGGTGATCGGTATCATGCCGCTCGCCCCCGCGACGCATTATGGCCGTCTGCCGCTGCGTTATGTCACCGGCTGGGCGCATCCCAATCATTTCCTCGGAAGCCCGCTTGTCCGCGCGGGTTTCGAAGGCCTGTTCTGGTCGATCCTGCTCGGTTGGTGCGATGCGGCGCCGTGGGCGCGCACGCTGGTGCATCTGCCGCGGCTGGTCGAGAACGGCCCGCTGCACCGCGCGCTGGCCGATGTCGCACGGATGCGCGGCGGCGAGGCCGAGGTGGTACACCGCGAGGAACGCGCGCTGCTCGAAAGCGACCTGTCGCCGGAAGATTATTGGGACGGCGCCGTTCGCGCAAAAAAGCGCAAGGAATTGCGGCGGCAGGCGAATCGCCTGGCAGAGCAGGGCGCGGTGCAATTCCGCCGCTGGAAACCGGACGAGGCGATCGAACCGTGGATCGACGCCTTCCTCGACCTCGAGGCGGGGGGCTGGAAGGGCCGGGCCGGGTCGGCGCTCGCGAGCCACAGCGACACCCAGGCGTGGTTCCGCGCGATCCTCACCGCGGCGGGCGAGGCGGGCAGGCTCGACATGCGCGCGCTCGATCTGGGCGGGCGTCCGCTCGCGATGCTCGTCAACTTCCTTTCTCCACCCGGCGGCTTTTCGTTCAAGACCGCGTTCGATGAGGATTATGCCCGCTTCTCTCCCGGCGTGTTGTTGCAACAGGCGAACCTCGACCTGCTCGACGATCCGCACATCGCCTGGGTCGACAGCTGCGCCGCGCCGGGCCATCCGATGATCGACAGCGTCTGGCGCGAACGCCGGGCGCTGGTGTGGGTGAATGTTCCCTTGTCGGCGGCGGCGGACCGGTTCCGCTTCGCGGTGCTGACGAAGACCGAGCGGCTCTGGCGGCGCTGGAAGGGTGCCGCGGCGACCGAAAATGAGATAGAAAGCCCGTCATGACCGCGCTCCAGCCGATCACTCGCCCGGTATTTCCTGCCGAAACGCTCGCGCGGATGGATATGCTCTATCCGCTGCAGGCGGGCCTGCTGCACCATCATCTGCCGGACCATCCCCTGCTGTCGCTCGATGCCCTTGCGCGGCTCGGCGAAAGCCTGCCCGCGAGCGAGGTCGAATATAATCCGGGCAATGTGCCGATCGGCATCCTGCCCGAAGATGTTCCCTCGAACGGCCTGTCGATCGGCGAGACGATCCGCACGATCGACACCAACGGCAGCTGGGCGGTGCTCAAGAATATCGAGAACGTACCCGAATACCGCGCGCTGCTGATGGACCTGCTCGGCGAACTGAAACCGGTCGTCGAGCCGCGCACCGGTGCGATGCTGACACCGCAGGGATTCGTCTTCATCTCGTCGCCGGGATCGATCACGCCGTTTCACTTCGATCCCGAACATAATATCCTGCTGCAATTGCGCGGCACAAAGATGATGAACGTCTGGCCGGCGGGCGACGAACGTTTCGCGCATCGCCGCGAACATGAACGATACCACACCGGCGGCCATCGCAACCTGCCTTGGCAGGACGAATATCATGACGACGCGCAGCAGGTTCCGCTCGGCCCCGGCGATGCGGTGCTGATGCCCGTGATGGCGCCGCATTTCGTCGCCAACGGCGATGCGCCGTCGATCTCGTTGTCTATCACCTGGCGCAGCGAATGGAGCTATCGCGAGTCCGAAGCGCACGCCGCCAATGCGAGGCTGCGCCGCATGGGGCTCGACCCCGCAATGCCGCCTCGCTGGCCGAGCTATGCCTGGGCCAAGACGGTCGGCTGGCGCGTCGCTCGCCGGCTCAAGCTCGTGTCCTGAAACCGCCGAAGGAGAAGCGGCATCAGCGCGCGCTCCCACCGACCTCTCCAACGATTGCAGCTTGTGGGAGGCCGGGCGGGAGCGCGCGCTGGTGCCGCCACAAAGCACCGATGACAGATTGCTTTCAATTGACGCAAATTGGCGCTATGGGCCCGCATCCTTGATTTTGAGCCCATAGAGGACTGATGGCGAAAGAAGAACTTCTGGAAATGCGCGGCCAAGTGGTCGAACTGCTGCCCAACGCGATGTTTCGCGTCAAACTGGAAAATGATCACGAGATTCTGGGTCACAC
>JALDYH010000172.1:0-8419 GCA_032154175.1 Sphingopyxis sp.
TCCTGCATATTTGCAGCTTATGGACTGGGACAGACTGCAATATTTCCTGTTCGTGGCGCGCCACGGCACGCTCGCACGCGCCAGCGCGGCGCTGCACGTCGACGCGACGACGGTGAGCCGCCGGGTCAGCGCGCTCGAAGCCGCGCTCGGGCAGACGCTGTTCGAGCGCGCGCCGTCGGGATTCGTGCTGACCGCGGCGGGCCGGGCGCTCGTCCCGCACGCCGAAGCGATGGCGGCCGCGGCGGCGCGCATCCACTCGGCGCGCGAAGGCGGGTCGGCGCTGTCGGGGCAATTGCGCGTGAGCGTGTCCGAAGGCTTCGGCAACAGCTTCATCGCGCCGCGGCTGGGCGGCTTCGTCGCGGCGCATCCCGAACTCGAGATCGACCTTGTCGCCTCGTCGGGTTTCCTCAACCCCTCGCGGCGCGAGGCCGATATGGCGGTGCTGCTCGCGCGGCCCAGAAAAGGCCCGCTGATCACGCGCAAGCTCTCCGACTACAGCCTCGGCATTTATGCGCCCGCCGACCGGCCCGGCTGGCAGGCGGCGGTCGCCGCCGCCCCGCTGTCACGCACGGGTATTCCCGTGATCGGCTATATGCCCGACATCCTCTACGCGCCCGAACTCGACTATCTGGGCGAGATCGAACCGGGACTGCGCGCAACGGTGCGTTCGTCGTCGATCCTCGCGCAGCGGCGGATGATCGCGGGCGGCGCGGGGGTGGGCGTCCTCCCCTGCTTTCTCGCGGCGGGCGATCCGGCGCTGGTCCGGGTGCGACCCGAGCAGACGGTCGCGCGCGCCTTCTGGCTCGCGCTCCACCGCGATGTCGCACCGCAACCGCGGATAAGGGCGTTCATCGACTGGCTGGATGCCGAAGTGCGCGAGAGCCGGGGGTTGCTGGTGCCGGCCTGATCAATGAGGGGCTTAAATGAAAGGCTCGGGTTGCCACTCGGAGGCGATCAGCCCGCCGTCGCCGAACAGTCTTGCGATGGCATCCGGACCCGCTACCGCCTCGCGCAGCTTGTCCGCCAGCGGATCGTCGATCGCGTGGTCCCCGCGCAGAAAGGCGATCCACGCGGCGATCGCGGCTTCGAGCGAAGGACAACGAGCCCCGCGCTTCTGATGCCACGCCAGCGTTTCGAGCCAGCGCTGCGGAATCTTCTGGCTGCCGTCCATCGCGATCTGGATCAGCCGGTGGTTCAGCGCGGGATTGGCGAAGCGGTCGAGCAAGGCGTCGGCGTAGGCGGCGAGGTCCTGCCCCGGCGCGGTCTCGATCGTCGGCGCGGCTTCGTCGCGCATCAACCGTTCCACGACCCGGCGAACGGCGGGATCGGCAACGGCCTGATGGACGAACACATGCCCCCGCTCCAGCCCGACATAGGCGAGCGCCGAATGCGCGCCGTTGAGCATGCGCAGTTTCGCCGTTTCATAGGGCGCAACGTCGGCAACCAGTTCGGCGCCGGCAACCTCCCAGCGCGGACGCGAACCGGCGAAATCATCCTCGATCACCCACTGGCCGAAGCTTTCGGTGACCACCGCTCCCTCGTCGCGCGCGCCGAGGGCGGCTGCGACCGCCGCGCGGTCCGCGTCGGTCGCCGCGGGAACGATGCGGTCGACCATCGTCGCGGGGCAGGTGCATTCGCCGTCGAACCAGGCCGAGAGGTCGGGATGTTCGGCGGCGAGATATTGGCGCATCAGCACCTGCAGCGCTGCGCCATTGCCCGCCAGATTGTCGCAGCTGAGCAGCGTCAATCCCGGCAGCCCTGACGCTTTGCGCGCGGCAAGGCCGGCGGCGACGAAGGGATAGAGGCTCGATCCGCCCTTCGCCGCCTCGATGTCGAGCCTGCCGTCGGCGCGACGCAGATACCCCTTCTCGGTCACCGTGAAGCTGACGATATGCGTCTCCGGCGCGGCGATGGCATCGATCACCGCTTGCCGATCGTCCGCCGCAACGAGCACCTTCCGCACCGCGCCGATCAGCCGCACCTCGGTTCCGGTCGCGCTCCGCGTGCTGACCGTGTAAAGCCCGTCCTGCGGGTTCAGCTGCGCGGCGACGTCGCCCGAGCGCAGCGACACGCCGACGATGCCCCAGTCGCGATCGCCCGCGCCCATCGCATCGTCGGTGTAGACCGCCTGATGTGCGCGGTGGAAGGCGCCGATGCCGATATGGACGATACCCGCCGCCTGGGCAGCGCGGTCGTAGCCCGGCGCCCGCACCCTTGCCGCGAGCGGCGTTCGCGCCGACAGCCTCACAGCCTGTACGCAGCCTTGGCGAGATTGTAGCTGAGGTCGGTCGCGAGTTCCGCGGCTTCCCACTCCTCCATCCGGTGCCCGGCGACGAGCTGCGCCAAAAAGCCGCAGTCGATGCGCCGCGCGACATCGTGGCGCGCCGGGATCGACAGAAAGGCACGCGTGTCGTCGTTGAAGCCGACCGTGTTGTAGAAGCCCCCGGTCTCGGTCATTGCCTCACGGAACCGCCGCATCCCTTCGGGGCTGTCGTGGAACCACCAGGCCGGACCGAGCTTCAGCGCGGGATAATGGCCCGCAAGTGGCGCCAGCTCTCTCGCGTAGCTCGTCTCGTCGAGCGTGAAGAGGATGATCGTCAGGCGGGCTTCGTTGCCATAGCGACCGAGCAGCGGGCGCAGAGCATGGACATAATCGGTCGCCATCGGGATATCGGCGCCCTTGTCACGGCCGTAATTCGCGAAGAGCCACGCGTTGTGATTGCGGAACGCGCCGGGGTGGATCTGCATCACGAGCCCGTCGTCGAGGCTCATCCCGGCCATCACCGTCAGCATATGCGCGCGGAACAGCTCGGCATCGGCAGCGCTGAACTTGTCGCGGGTGACACGCGCGAACAACGATTCGGCGTCGGCGTCCGACAGGTCGGCGGTCGCCGCGGTCGGGTGCCCATGGTCGGTCGAGGTCGCACCCATGTCGGCGAAGAAGGCACGGCGATTTCTGTGTGCAGCGAGATAGCCGGCGTAGCTGAAGGCGTCCTCGCCCGACAGATCGGATAAGCGCCGGAGATTGTCGCGAAAGCCTTCGAACTCGGGATCGATTACCGGGTCGGGACGATAGGCGGTGAGGACGCGGCCGCCCCATTCGCCGCTTTCATTGGCGGCGCGGATAACGGCGTGATGCCCGAGCGTGTCGATCGGGCTTTCGGTTGTTGCGATCACCTCGATCCCGAAGCGGTCGAACAGCGCGCGCGGGCGGAAAGCCTCGGTCGCCAACGCTTCGGTGATCCGGTCGTAATAAAGGTCCGACGTCCCGGCCGAGAATTGCACGTCGAACCCGAACGCCTCGGCAAACACCCAGTCCATCCACATCCGCGACGGCGTACCGCGGAAGAGATGGTAGTTTTGCGCAAAGAGCCGCCAGCTTTCGCGCGGGTCGGCCTCCGCATTGCGGATACCGAGCGCGTCCAGCGATATACCCTGCGAATAGAGCATCCGGAATATATAATGATCGGGATGGAGCAGCAGTTCGGCCGCGTTGCCGAATGGCGCATTCCCCGCGAACCAGCCCGGATCGGTGTGCCCGTGCGGGCTGACGATCGGCAGCCCCGCGACCTCCTGATAGAGCCGGCGCGCGATGTCGCGCTGCGCCGGGTCGGACGGGAACAGCCGGTCGGGATGCAGGGTCAGCGGGCGCGTCATGCGGGGCTGGTTTCGCTCTCTACAACGACTGGCGCAAGCCGCGGGCTGAGCAGGTGAACTGCGAGCACGGCGAGAAAATAGACCGTCGTGCAGGCAGCGAAGATGACGGTGTAATTACCGCCGGTCGCATCGAGCACGAGCCCGGTCGACTTCGCCATGATCATGCCGCCGACGCCGCCCGCGAAACCGCCGAGACCGATCACCGAGCCGACCGCGCGTTTGGGGAACATGTCGGGCGGGATCGACAGGATCGTCGACGAAAAGGCCTGATGCCCCGCGAGCGCGATGCCGATCAGAACGACCGCAAGCCACATATTGTCGAGCCCGGTGACGAACAGCAAGGGCAGGACGCAGCAGCCGGCACCGATCATCGTGACCTTGCGCGCGAAATTGACGCTATGGCCGCTCTGGATCAGCTTCGACGAGACCCAGCCGCCAAGGATGCTGCCGACGTCGGAGAGCAGATACATGATGATCATCGGCAGCAGCACGATCTTCAGGTCGACGTCATAGGTCGTGCTGAAATATTTGGGGAGCCAGAACAGCATCAGGAACCAGACCGGGTCGGTCAGGAATTTCGCGACCGCAAAGGCCCAGGCCTCGCGCTTGGTGACGATCTTGCCCCAGCCGAGGCGCTCGACCTTTTCGGGCGGGTCATGTTCGATCCACGCGAGTTCCGCCTCGCTGACCTTCCCGCTTTCGCGCGGATTGCTGTAGAGCCAGAGCCACAGCAACAGCAGGATAACGCCGAAGGCGCCGGTGTAGATGAAGGTCTGACGCCAGTCGAAGCCGAGGACGCGCATGAACAGCGCGATCGTCGGCGCGGTCAGGATAACGCCGATCGTCGTCGCGCTGTTGACCCAGCCGATCGCATAGGCGCGCTCCTTTTGCGGGAACCATTCGCTCGACGCCCGGACGACCGAGGGGAAATGTCCCGCCTCGCCCACACCGAGCACCACGCGCGCGAGCATGAAGGATATGATCGACGAGGCGAAACCGTGCGCGACATGGCCGACGGTCCAGATCGAAATGGCGATCGCATAGCCGACCTTCGGCCCGAAACGGTCGATGAGCCAGCCCATGAGCAGGAAGCCCAGCGCATAGGCGGCCTGGAAGGCGGTGACGATGTTGCCATAGTCGTTCTCGCTCCACCGCAGCTCGTCGCCGAGCGTCGGCGCGAGCAGGCCGAGCATCGTGCGGTCGATATAATTGACCGTGGTCGCCGCGAACAGCACCGCGACGATCAGCCAGCGGTAACGCCCGGACCTCGGCACCGGCGCCGCCGGTCCTCCGTCCGCGAATGCCTGTGCCATAATCCTCTCCCGTCCTTGCTTTAATAGCTTTTGATCGAGCAGCCGACGCGGATTTTTCCGTCGAACAGCGCCTCGGCGCGCTGGCCCGGCCTGATTTCATGAATACCGGTGATCGCACCCGCGGACACCCATGTTCCGGGTGGAATAGCTATGCCGCGCGCGCGTAGCGCGCGGATCAGGAACAGCGCCGACCCGAAGGGGCCGTCGAGCATCATTTCCATTGTAGCCGCGCCGACGGTCTCGCCGTCGATCGCCATTTCGACCGGCATGCGGGTGAGATCGGCGCCCCGCCAATCCGGGATCGAAGGCCCGACGATCAGCCCCTTGTTGTTGCCATAGTCCGACGCGGTGACCGCGGGGCCGTGGCAGTTGATTTCGGGGAAAGGCGAGCTCGCAATCTCGATGCCCGTGCGGACGTCGGCGATGCACTCGCGCACGCTGTCGATGTCATAATCGCGCGTGCCAACGTCGCCGAAGCACAGCAGCACCTCGGCCTCGGCGGCGGCAAAGCCGTCTGCATAGACCGGCATCTCCGGTCCCGCTGCGCCATCGAAAATTTCGTCGGCGAAGATCGGACCGGTCAACCGGTTGCCGCCGTAGCGGGTGACGAGCTCGGCAGCGATGCGCCCGACCTTCCAGCCGCCGACACGCCGCCCGTCATGGGCGATGGCCGCGTCCTGGATCGCATAGGCGTCCACCATCGTCTGCGGCATCGCACCGGGATATATGGTAAGCGGTGTCTTTCCGGCTCGCGCCGCCAGAAAGGCGCGAGCGATTTTTTCCTGTTCGGGGCTTGCCGGCATTTTTGTGATTTTCCCTCTTCCGTCGAAACACCTAAGAGACACCGGTGTCAAAGGCAAGCGAATAGCGAACGGGATTTGGGGCCTGTCGCGACCGGCTCAGCGCCGGACGTCGAGCCCGCCGCTGTGGAAGGCGTCGATATCGGCCTGGCCGAACCGGCTCGCGTCCCCCGGCAGCGAATGTTTGAGCGCGGTGAGCGCGAGCCCCGCTTCGGCCATCGCCTTGGCGTCGCCGCCCGATCGATGCGCGTGGAGCACACCGGCGGCAAAAGCATCGCCGGCGCCGATGCGGTCGACGATGCCGGTCACATCGACGTCGGGGGTCTGGTGGCCGTCGCCGCGCAGGTCGACCCGCGCCGCGATGCGGTGATGACCGGCGGTGAGCGTGTGGCGCGCGGTCGAGGCGATCAGCCGGAGATCGGGGAATGCCGCAAAGCCGGCTTCGGCCGCTTCGCGCCGCCGGTCCTCGCCTTCGCCGCTGAATTCCTGGCCGAGCACCAGCGACAGATCGCGGTGGTTGCCGAACAATATGTCGGCGGTGCCGATCAGTTCGGAAAGGACCTTGCGCGGATCGCTGTCCCACGCCTCCCACAGCATCGCGCGGTAATTGCCGTCGAAGCTGACGGGCACGCCGAGCCGTTTCGCCGCGCGGGCGGCGGCAAGCGCCGCCTCCGCCGGGCCCGGCCCGAGCGCGGGGGTGATGCCCGAGAGGTGGAGCAGGCCCGCACCGCCCAGCAGCGCGTCCCAGTCATAATCCTCCGCGCCGGTCGCCGCGAAGCTCGACCCGGCGCGGTCGTACACGATCTCCGACGCGCGCAGCCCGGCACCGACGCTGAGGAAATAGAGCCCCATGCGCCCGGCACCGCTGGTGACGGCGGAACAATCGACGCCCGCGCCGCGCACCGCCGCCACCGCGCCGCGACCCAGCGCATTGGCGGGTATCCTGCTGATCATCGCGCAGTCGTGGCCAAGGTGCGCGAGCCCGATCGCGACATTCGCCTCCGCCCCGCCGACGTGGAGGCCGAGCGACGGCGACTGCATCAGCAGTTCGTTACCCGGCGCGGTCAAGCGGATCAGCAATTCGCCGAAAAAGACAAGGCGGCCGGAGGACATGCTATGATGCTAGCGCGCGAGCCAGCCGCCGTCGACGGCGAGGATATGACCCTGAACATAGTCCGACGCCGATGACGCGAGGAAAACCGCGGCGCCGCCGATGTCGGCGGGGTCGCCCCAGCGGCCGGCGGGGATGCGCTCCATGATCTGGCGGTTGCGCGTCTCGTCGCCCTGCAGCGCGGCGGTGTTGTTCGTCGCGATATAGCCGGGCGCGATCGCGTTGACCTGAACGCCCTTCGCCGCCCATTCGTTCGCGAGCAGCTTGGTGAGCCCGCCGACGCCCGATTTCGACGCGGTATAGCTCGGGACGCGGATGCCGCCCTGGAAGGTGAGCATCGAGGCGATGTTGATGATCTTGCCCGAACCCCCCTCTTCCTCAATACGCGCGATCATGTGGCGGCCCACGCTCTGGCACAGGAAGAAGAGCGTCTTCAAATTGGTGTCCATCACCGCGTCCCAATCTTCCTCGGTGAAGTCGACCGCGTCCGCGCGGCGGATGATCCCGGCATTGTTGACGAGGATGTCGATACGCCCGAACTCGGCAAGCACCGCATCGACGAGCGGCTGCACTGCGCCGACGCTCGACAGGTCGGCGGCGAAATTCCCGGCCCGGCGGCCGAGCCCGCGCACCATGCCGACGGTCTCGTCGGCGGGCGAGCGGCCCGCGGCGGCGATGTCGGCGCCCGCCTCGGCGAGCGCGAGCGCGATCCCCTGCCCGATGCCGGTGTTGGCACCGGTGACGAGCGCGACTTTTCCTGTGAGATCGAACAACTTCATCTTCCTACCCTTCGTCATGCCGGACTTGATCCGGCATCCATCTCAGCGACGTTGTCTGGACCCCGGATCAGGTCCGGGGTGACGATAATGGTTACGACAGCTGACAGATGTCGAGGACGTTCATGTCGGTATAGTCCTGATTCTCGCCCGCCATCGCCCAGATGAAGGCATAGGATCTGGTGCCCGCGCCCATGTGGATCGACCAGGGCGGCGAGATCACCGCTTCCTCATTCTGCATCACGATGTGGCGCGTCGCCTCGCCTTCGCCCATGAAGTGCATCACGCGGTCGGTGTCCAGATTGTCGAGTTCGAAATAGAAATAAATCTCGCTGCGACGCTCGTGGATGTGCGGGGGCATCGTGTTCCACACGCTGCCTTCCTTGAGCACGGTCAGCCCCATGACGAGCTGCGCGCTGTCGCACACGCCCGGAATGACGAGCTGGAAGATCGTACGCTCGTTCGATTCGGCGAGGCTGCCGCGGTCGAGCGCATTGGCGTCGGCGATGCCGAGCTTGCGCGTCGTGAACGCCTTGTGCGCCGGGCACGACGCCAGATAGAAGCGCGCGCCCGAGCCTGCGAACGCGACGTCCTTCGCGCCCATCGTCACATAGAGGCAATCCTTGTTGCCGAGCGTGAAGCTCTCGCCGTCGACGGTGACGGTGCCTTCCACCGGCGAGACGTTGACGACCGCAAGCTCGCGGCGTTCGAGGAACGGGTGGCCCGCCGCCGACGGCGGCTCGCTCTGCGCCGGCAGCTTGA
>JALDYH010000003.1:0-144363 GCA_032154175.1 Sphingopyxis sp.
CCTGCGTGCAAGCGTGCCCGACCGCGAGCCTGATCGAGAAAAAGGTCGTCGAAACCGGCACCCCCGACCGCGCCGTCGTCACCACCTGTGCTTACTGTGGCGTCGGCTGCACCTTCCGCGCCGAGATGCGCGGGCAGGAACTGGTGCGCATGGTGCCGTGGAAGGACGGCAAGGCGAACCGCGGCCATAGCTGCGTCAAGGGCCGCTTCGCATGGGGCTATGCCCAGCATCAGGAACGCATATTGAACCCGATGATCCGCGCCAGCGTCGACGAACCCTGGCGCGAGGTGAGCTGGGACGAAGCGATTGCGCATACCGCGAGCGAATTCCGCCGCATCCAGGACAAATATGGCCGTCTCTCGGTCGGCGGCATCACATCCTCGCGCTGCACGAATGAAGAGACCTTCCTCGTCCAGAAGCTGGTCCGGCAGGGCTTCGGCAACAACAATGTCGATACCTGCGCGCGCGTCTGCCACTCGCCGACCGGCTACGGTCTCAAGACGACCTTCGGCACCTCCGCGGGGACGCAGGATTTCGACAGCGTCGAGCAGGCCGACGTCATCCTCGTCATCGGCGCCAACCCGACCGATGCGCATCCCGTCTTCGGCAGCCGGATGAAACAGCGGCTGCGGCAGGGTGCCCAGCTCATCGTCGTCGACCCGCGCCGCATCGACCTCGTCAAATCGCCGCATATCGAGGCCGCGCATCACCTGCCGCTGCGCCCCGGAACCAACGTCGCGCTGCTGACCGCGATGGCGCATGTCGTGGTGACCGAGAAACTCTATGACGAGGCCTTCATCCGGACCCGCTGCGACTGGGACGAATTTCAGGACTGGGCCGATTTCGTATCGGAAGCGAGCCGCTCGCCCGAAGCGATCGAACCGCTGACCGGGGTAGCCGCCGCCGACCTGCGTGCCGCGGCGCGCCTCTACGCCACCGGCGGCAATGCGGCGATCTACTACGGCCTCGGCGTCACCGAGCACAGCCAGGGCAGCTCGACGGTGATGGCGATCGCCAATCTTGCGATGGCGACGGGCAACGTCGGCCGCGAGGGCGTCGGGGTGAACCCGCTTCGCGGCCAGAACAATGTTCAGGGCGCGTGCGACATGGGCAGCTTCCCGCACGAATTTTCGGGCTATCGCCATGTCTCCGACACCGCGGCGCGCGAGATGTTCGAAGCGGCGTGGGGCGTCGCGCTCGACAGCGAGCCGGGCCTCCGCATCCCCAACATGCTCGATGCCGCGACCGACGGCAGCTTCAAGGGGCTGCTTATCCAGGGCGAGGATATCCTCCAGTCCGATCCGAACACGCACCATGTCGCTGCAGGGCTCGCGGCGATGGAATGCGTGGTCGTGCAGGATCTGTTTCTCAACGAAACCGCGAATTACGCGCATGTCTTCCTGCCCGGATCGACCTTCCTCGAAAAGGACGGCACCTTCACCAACGCCGAACGCCGTATCCAGATGGTGCGCAAGGTGATGGCGCCGCTGAACGGTCATGCCGACTGGGAGATCGTCCAGCACGTCGCCAACGCGATGGGGCTTGGCTGGACCTATACCCACCCGTCAGAGATCATGGACGAGATCGCGGCGCTGACCCCGACCTTCGCCGGGGTTCATTACGACCGGCTGGAAGCCGAAGGTTCGCTGCAATGGCCGGCGAACGACGCCGCGCCCGACGGCACGCCGACGATGCACATCGACGGTTTCGTCCGCGGCAAGGGCAAGTTCGTCGTCACCGACTATGTGCCGACCGACGAAAAGACGGGGCCGCGATTCCCGCTATTGCTTACCACGGGCCGCATCCTCAGCCATTATAATGTCGGCGCGCAGACGCGGCGCACCGCGAACACCGCCTGGCACCCTGAGGACCGGCTGGAAATCCATCCGCTCGATGCCGAGAACCGCGGGATCAAGGACGGCGACTGGGTTGGCCTGAAAAGCCGCGCCGGCGAGACGACGCTGCGCGCGCTGATCACCGAACGCGTCGCGCCGGGCGTCGTCTACACCACCTTCCACCACCCAGACACGCAGGCGAATGTCATCACCACTGACTATTCGGACTGGGCAACCAACTGCCCCGAGTACAAGGTCACCGCCGTACAGGTCGGCCTGTCGAACGGCCCGTCGGACTGGCAGGAGGATTATGCGCAGCAGGCGCGGCAGAGCCGGCGCATCGCGCCGCTCGAGGCCGCGGAATGATGGCGGAACCGCACGACGAGGGCGGCGTGATGTCGACCGGCGACCGGCTGGTCTATATGGCGAACCAGATCGCGCGGAACCTTGCGTCCGAAGGCGGCGAGCGCGCGGTCCAGATGGTCGCCGATCATATTCGCAGCTTTTGGGACCCGGCGATGCGGCGGCGCATCGTAGAGCTGGCGGCCGATCGCCCCGACGCCTTGTCGCCGATTGCTGCCGCGGCCATCGAACGGATAGCGGCCTCTTGAGCGAGGATGGTTCCACACGGCAACGCTTCCGGCGGATATCGCCGGATGGCGCGTATGA
Organism: Sphingopyxis sp.; assembly: GCA_032154175.1. Lineage (GTDB taxonomy): Bacteria > Pseudomonadota > Alphaproteobacteria > Sphingomonadales > Sphingomonadaceae > Sphingopyxis. The sequence goes on from JALDYH010000003.1 coordinate 2,505, forward strand.
AACAATCGAGCGCGACCTTGCCGAAGAGACGCCGATCGCGCTCGAATTTAACGGCATCGGCTATGCCGTCCTGATGGCGACGCCCAGCGATATCGAGGATCTGGTCGCGGGATTCCTGATCGCCGAGCGCCTGCAATCGCCCGGCGATCCGCTGGTCGATGTCGCGCTCCATCATACCGATAACGGGATCGTCGCCCGCACCAATCTTCCTGCCGACCGGACGCAGGCGCTGCTCGACCGAGTGCGCCACCGCGCGACCGATTCATCGTGCGGGCTGTGCGGGATCGAAAATCTGGAACAGGCGATCCGCCCGCTGCCGGTCGTCACGACGCAATGCGACGCGAGCGATGAGGCGGTGTTTCGGGCGTTGGCGGGGCTCGATGCCCATCAGGCGCTCAACGCGCGCACCGGCGCGGCGCATGCCGCGGCGTGGGTCGATGCGGACGGCGCGATCAAGCTGGTGCGTGAGGACGTCGGGCGTCACAATGCCTTCGACAAGCTCATCGGCGCGATGCGACGTGCCGGCGCGGACTGGGACGGCGGTTTCGCCCTGCTCTCTTCGCGCTGCTCGTTCGAACTCGTCGAAAAGGCGGCCCTTGCCCGCTGCCCGATGCTGGTGACGATTTCCGCGCCGACACGGCTTGCCGTCGAGCGCGCGACCGCCGCCGGACTGGACCTGCGCGTGCTGGCACGGCCCGACGGCGTGCTGGCCACCCTATGATCGTTCCGGCACCGCTCCCCGATTAGGATAAGAGTATGGCGAATATGCTTTAATGGTTTCGAACGGAAGCCGCTCCCCGGCAAGCATTAGGCAGTCGGCTAACCCCGTAACAGCCGCGAACTGAATGATGATGCACCTTCTATAGACGCAATAACAACGGAGAGATCGAATTGAGGCACTTCGACCTAGTAATCGTGGGGGCCGGACACGGCGGCGCGCAGGTTGCGGTGATGCTGCGGACGCAGAAGTTCGAAGGCAGCATCGCGATCATCGGTGACGAGCCCGAACTTCCCTATGAACGCCCGCCGCTGTCGAAGGAATATTTCGCGGGCGAGAAGGAATTCGAACGCATCCAGTTACGCCCAGCCAAATATTGGGACGAGCGCGAAGTGACGATGCTGCTCGGCAAGCGCGTCGTGTCGGTTGATCCGGCGGGCCACACGGTCACCACCGCCGGCGGCGAGACGATCGGCTATGGCAAGCTCGTCTGGGCGACCGGCGGAGCCCCGCGGATGCTCCCGATCCCCGGCGGCGACCTGCCGGGCGTACAGGGGGTGCGCACCCGCGCCGATGCCGATGCGATGAAGGCGGCGTCGGAGACCGCGGGCCAGATCGTCGTGATCGGCGGCGGCTATATCGGGCTGGAAGCGGCCGCCGTGCTCAACAAGGCGGGCAAGAAGGTCGTGCTGCTCGAAGCGCTCGACCGCGTGCTCGCACGCGTCGCGGGCGTCGAACTGTCGCGCTTCTACGAGAAGGAGCATCGCGATCATGGCGTCGACTTGCGGCTTGGCGTCGTTGTCGACGCGATCGAGGGCGACACGCATGTCACCGGCGTCCGGCTAGCCGACGGCGAGGTCATCCCGGCCGATCTGGTGATCGTCGGCATCGGCATCGTCCCTGCGACCCAGCCGCTGATCGCGGCGGGCGCCGAGGGCGGCAACGGCGTGCTCGTTGATCGCCTCTGCAAGACGAGCTTGCCCGACATCTACGCGATCGGCGATTGCGCGGCGCATGTGAACGACTTTGCCGAAGGCGCGACAATCAGGCTGGAATCGGTGCAGAATGCCAACGACCAGGCAAATGTCGTCGCCAAGGGCATCGTCGGCGACGAGGCACCCTATCATGCGATTCCGTGGTTCTGGTCGAACCAGTATGACCTCAAGCTCCAGACTGCGGGGCTGTCGACCGGGCATGATCAAACGGTGCTGCGCGGCGATCCCGCGAACCGCAGCTTCTCGGTGATCTACCTTAAGGCGGGCAAGGTCATTGCGATAGACTGCGTCAACGCCACCAAGGACTATGTCCAGGGCCGGATGATCGTCACCGCCGGTCTGCGCACCCCCCCCGGGCAGCTCGCCGATACGGAAATACCCCTGAAATCGCTCCTACCCACCTGATTAGAAAAAGACATGTGTCTTCAACCAGTAGAGTGTGAGGGACGTTTCTCCTGTCCGCAATCGAGACTTCCCAACGATCAAACCATAACATCCGCTGCCACGTTCCGCACCGATCGACGCTGCTGCGATCAGCCTAATACAACGCTTGAACTTCTACCTGCTTCTCCTTCAACACAAGGCTGCTCAAGCGTCGTCGCCACAACGCGGCTGCCTTATCGATATCTGGTAACAGATTGGGCCGATATTCGCCCCGGTATTGAATATTGGAATATTGTGCCGCCACCATTGGCGCATCCTGTTCAGCGAACGCAGTCTTGCGAAGTTCCGCGAGCCTCGTCTGAATGTGTTCGTCCTCTTCCGTTGTGCGCGGTGGTGCGTTCCTCCTGGCGTTGAGGAAATGATACATACATTTCGAACGGCTGACCGGCGTCAAAATATGCGCAGCTAGAACGCTCGTGCCTTGTTCCCGATCCACGTCGACACCGGTTGCCCCGATGTCTAGGAATACTGTTGCCGGCGCTTCCCAGCTGACGTCTTGCCACATATCGATGCGGCTTCCGTCTGCCATATAGATCAAATCGAAATACTCGGGCGGCGCGATGTTAGGCATGAAACGATAGGCATAAATCCTTTCTGCATCCTGTTCGAACCGCGTTTGAGCAGCGATGGACTCTTCATTACCAAGTATTCCTTCGTGCAAAAGCGCCGCGTGGCTGAGATCGAGGAGATTATCGATCATCAGCTCGCAGGGAACGTCGAGGGGGAGCCAGTTGGGTGTTCCAGGATGATAGCTGCTACCGCATTCAAAAATGGACAAGTCGGGTAACATGCCGAGATCGGGGCTACTCGGTCCCATCCATATCCAGATAATCCCGCAATATTCGTGCACGGGATAGGCTTTCAACGCAGCGGATGCCGGAATATTGCCCTTGCCATGCGGATTGTGCACGCAGCGGCCAGCCCCATCGAATTCAAGCCCATGATAATTGCAGCGAATGCGATCAGCTCCAATCTGGCTGCCCATGCTCAAGGGCGCATAACGATGCGGGCAGCGATCTTCCAGAGCTCGGACGCCCTTATCCTTTCCTCTCCAGAAAACAATTTGCTCATCGAGAATAAGACGCGCCGTGACCACTCCCGCAGAAAGATCCTCACTATACATCGCACAATACCAATGGTTGCGCGGCCACTCAAACATGGTCCTACTCCAATACTCAACTGCGTTCGGAAGATCAGTCAATGCTGATCTCCGGTACCCACGCACCGCCAACTCCTCTAGAAGTCGACCTTGACACTTGCATACCATGTCCGGGGCCGAACATAGGCGACTTCTGCATATCCCGAGCCAGTTGTAAGAGACGAATTTCCGGCTACCGGATATATTTCATCGGTCAGGTTGGTAACGCCGAACTTGACTTCCCATTGGTCACCTCTTCCTGAGAGTCCGACTGATGCATCGACATTGTGGGCAGCGCCCAGCTGCGCGATTGCAACAGAATTGCCCGCGTCAAAAAACTGGCGAGATTTGTATGAATAATCGAGCCGCGGGGTCAGGGTCATGTTCGAACCAAAATCGAGGCGATAGCCGACACCCAGATTCCCGGTCCAGTCGGGCGCATAGGGCAAACGAGAGCCTGGAACGACCGATGTCGTCGTGCCGACAATGGTGGCGACTTGCGTGATGCGCGCATCGAGATATCCAAGACTCCCGTTGATCATGAGCTGCTCATCTGGCGCGTAGGTAAGCTCGAGTTCGGCACCCTTGATCCGCGCTTTGCCGGCGTTGAAAAGGAGTGGCACTGGGCCGACGCGATAGGTGAACTGAAGACCTGTATATTCCGTGTCGAACGCGGCTCCATTCAGTCTCAGGCTGCGGGTAACATCCGCCTTGAACCCGGCTTCCCAGCTGGCAGCCCTTTCCGGGTCGAAAGAGGTAGGCACCAATCCTGGCTGCGGCGCGTTATAAGCCGAATTCCAACCCCCGCTCTTGAAGGCCTGTGAATAGCTTGCATAAGTCATAAGCCCCCGCGACCATCGGTATTTCACGTTCGCGGCAAATGAAGTATTGGAAAAGTCTCGGGCGCGATCAACCTGATCGACGTTTCGTACGAGAGTCGACCCTGGTGCATAGGACAGCTGGTAGGAGTCGAGCTGCATCGACTTAGTCTCTTCGGTGTGCCGCACTCCGGCTGTAAGCGATAGCGCATCGGTAAGATCATAAGTGGCTTGGGCAAACAACGCCCAGTTTTCATTCCCAAGATACGCGTCATTGACCGATCGCTCGCCCATCGAGAATGGTGGCGTATAATCCACCACAAAGTTTTCTCTCGTTTCCGACTTGAAATAGAATGCACCAGCGACTGCGTTCAGCGTGCCACCAGAATAGTTAAGCTGCAATTCCTGACTAAACTGATGTCCGGAGCTCAAGAAAGTCGTGTGCAGGATAGGCAAAGCGGTGTTGTCTGCGTCACGTTTCCCGGTCCAATCGAGTTCGCGATAAGATGTGATCGACTTCAGTGAAAGCCCATTGCCGAGGCGCCAGTTTGCCACCGCAGAGACTCCCCAATTCTCAAGCGTGCTTTCGATCGGGAAAGTCCCGCCACTCGTATAGGGTCCCTTCTGCCAGGTAGCATTGTTCGCGCAGCGCGTATCAACTGTCCCCGGGGGAACGTGGGCAGGCGGAAATGTCGCGCCGGGACAGCCTGCATTAACACTTGCTTGAGCAGGAAATGCTGCATTGGGATTTATCGAGGCAAATACAAGCGGTGTGCCATTCTCGTCTTCGCTCGAATAATCGCCTTTCAGGGTTAGATCAAAATTGCTTGTAGGCTCCCAACGGACTTTGCCCGACAGCGTGTAGGTGTTCTCGTCGCCGAGATCAGTTCTATCCGATCGCAGTACATATCCATCCTGTCTGCGCTTACCGAAGCTGAACCGGGATTTCAGGGTTTCCGATAAGGGCAGGTCCAGCGCCCCCGAAAATTCAATCCTATTATAACCGCCCAGACCTGCTCGAATGGTACCGCCCAGCAAATCACCCGGCACTTCAGTGGTAATAAGTACCGCGCCGCCAACGCTATTGCGGCCGAAAAGTGTGCCTTGCGGGCCGCGCAGGACCTGAACGCTCGCGATATCGCGAAAATCCATGGCACCACCGACCGCCGATCCCATGTAGACATCGTCGATATATAGGCCAACGCCCGGATCAACCGATGCCGAAGCGAAGGTCTGGCCAATGCCCCGTATGAACACTTGCGCCGCGGAACTATTGCCGGTGGTCGGCCCATATGTTGCGAACTGAAGATTTGGCGATACTTGTCCAAGCTGCTCGGTCGTCGTAATCCCGCGCTGCTCTAAGCTTTCGCTGGTCAAGGCAGTAACCGCTACGGGCGTATCTTGCAGATTCTCCGCTCGCTTGCGCGCCGTTACCACAATATCCTCAAGGCCCGCATACTCCTGCACCTGGTCGCCTGCTTGGGCTTGTGCCTGCGGCACATCCTGTGCGACCGCATTGCCCGTGCCGAAACACGCTGCCCCAACACCGGCCGATCCAAGCAGACAGCTTCTTACCCAAAGTCCGGTAGCCAAAAGACGTCGCGTCACACCCTCTCTCCTTCCCTTTTAGTTTCTTGTTTTCAAATGCTCAGTGCTACTGGCAGATCGTCTGGCAGCCCTAGCCGGGAGCACCAAAGTCAATAATTTTGTGCGCTTCAGCGGCAGCGTCGCCACAGTGAGCCAAGCTTTCTTGGCCTGCGGCAGACGGTTCCGGCAAAAAGAATTTCAATGATGTTTATGGCGTGAACGAAAGCGCCTTGTTCCGAAACTGCCCGACAACCGAAGAGTTCTACGGCGCTGGGGAGAATTCTTATTCAGGTTTCGATTTGCTGGATGCACGCTCGGCGACGAAGGGCCGAAAGCTTCACCGGCCCCGATCGCTCCTATCGGTTCGTTGGCGGTACGGAGCGCGAATAGCCCACCCCCTTGGGCAATCGAGCCTCGTCATCTCGCCCGCTACGCATTTCTGGATTTCGGTAAGCGACGCCACAAGCATGACGCTTGCTTTGCCTATGCGTTTACCAAGGCAAAGGGGCAGCGAATCTGATGACGGGCGATTTCAACCAGACGGACATTATCAGCGCCATCGAATAAACCTGAAGTTAGGGGCAACACGGCGATAAGACATCCATCGCCGCAGCGTCATCTGCGACTGGCAGCGTCTGCCAGTCAAGTATCGCAGACAGCGCCGCAGACAATTGGCGAAGCGCCTGTTCTTCATCCCGGATTGCGGCTCGATGGCGCCAAGCAATATAACCATCCGGTCTCACGAGCAACGCTCCGCCTTCCTCGATTTCCCGCACTCGCTGCCAATCACAATAGAGGTCTTGCGCTTCCAGCGTTCCAGCGACCACCGTATCGAGGTAAGACAGACCAAGTCGAACAGCCGCATGTTTCCAAGGGATGCCAGCCGGTCCCGTGATCAGAACGAAGCGGCCCTTTCCCACCACATCCAGCGTTGAAATACGTCTCCCGTCGCGGTCGACGAGCCAGACGTGCGGTATTTTTGCGCCAGGACGCGTTGTCGATTGAGCGTATAGTTCCTGATCGCGCACCCATTGCTCGTCACCGACCTCGCTATCGACGATGACCGCGGTGGACTCATAGCGTTGATTCATTTCAACGCCTTGGGCGTTGAATTCGCTATTTTTGAGATCCAGCGCTTTCATCACCGATTGTCGAGCGGCGACGCCTTCCGGTCCGGGGTCTCGAAAGCGAGCGATACCCGCAACAACCGGATTCGCGGCCTCGACAACACGGAAACATGCATTCAAAGGCGCATAATCAAGCCGCGACTGGTTCGCCCGCACCACGACCTGCTTTCCCACCGGCACTCGTTCGTCAGAATAGGTTTCCAAGAGCCCGGACCCGGCAAAACCTTTAATTACAAATGCCAACTTCCATGCAAGGTTATAGGCATCCTGTATGCAGGTATTCATCCCTAGACCACTTGATGGAGGATGGCGATGCACAGCGTCTCCCGCGCAAAAAACTCTTCCTTTAGAATATTGTAGCGCGTAAGCTTGGTTTACATACCAAGTCGACACTTTTACGATTTCGACATCGACATCTGGATCGCCTATCATCGCGGCAATCTTGTTTCTAACCATCTTCGTATCGTCCAGATCGGGTTCGCCCTCTGCCAGATCGAACCCCCAGCCCGCAATCCATTGAGTCCAGGGCACGACTGCCCGCAAGAGTCCCATCCCGATCTCACCAAAGCTTGCTTGTGGGGTAACGATCCAATTCAATATGCTCGGTCTGTGCGCGACATAGCGGGAGAGGTCCGCGTTAAAGATGGCATAGGCCGTACCTGCACGACCAGTCTCGCCTTCGATCGGCAAGTCCAGTTCGTCGACGATCATCGACCGCGCACCATCCGCGGCGATCAAATATCGAGCGCGGACGACATACTCGCAGTTGCGCATCCGATCCGTTAACCGTACTGTCACACCTTCGGTATCCTGCTCATGGGACAGATATTCGGTATTGAAGGAAAAATGCGCACCTCGTGCGGCTGCATTCTTCAACAGGATCGGCTCAAGCTTGGGTTGAATGAGATCGACCATCCCACAAGGGCTTTCCTTGAGATAGTCGCCCCTGCGGCTGTCGCCGGTGCCCCACGTACGCAAGCGAACAAGTTCCTCCCCCGCCAAACTGGTGGTGAAGAGAGTGTCGCCCATGACCTCCCACGGGCTTGCATAATGTTCGACCTCTTCCGACAGGCCGAGGTCACGGAAGATTTCCATCGTTCGCTGGTTCGTTATATGTGCTCGCGGCGTGTCGGCGAGCCAGTTCCAACGTGTAACAACCTGCACGCGAACACCATAGGTGGCCAAGCCCAGCGCAGCGGACGCCCCGGACGGGCCAGCGCCAATGATCAAGACATCGGTATCAAATATTTTCGGGTCGTACATCGATCGGAATTCCTCGAGAAAGGTTCACCATCGGGACAGTCCTCTTCCCACCTAGCCGCGCTGGTCAGCCGAGTGCCGACAGATGTGCCAATCCGGCGATCCATCCCGGCACGGCCACATAATCTTGCTGAATGATCTGCGGCGTTTCTGCCGCAGTCGAAAAGGCAGCCATCGCTGCGATCCAGCATAGTACTTCATTTCCGCCTGCTCCGGCCGCAGCTTCTACCGTTTCCGCAGACATGGCATCCAATTCTGCCCAATTCCGGTTCCGTAACAGAGCTAGAAAGCGCCGATCCCAGTCTGGATTGAGCGGGCGGCAAGGTCCCCGTCCCTCCATCGCCGCCCGAGCAGCTTCGCGAACAAGCGCCTCCCTCTTTAACTGCAATTCGGTGGCTGACCTGTCGCGACCAACCAGCCTCGCTCTCAAGGCTTGGTCTGCTCCCTTGATTTTGGGGACAACCGGGTCATGGCTTAGCCCGCCCGACGCAGCAAACAATATCCGGAGGCCCGTACCCTTCGCGAATTTTCCAACTGCCTCGCCAAGTTGCCTTGCGCGGCGATAACTCGGCAAGGGATAGCCGATCGCATTGACGAAGATAGGAATCAACGGAAGGTCGGCGAAGGCGCCTAATGAAGCCTCCCAGATTTGTACGAAGCCATGATCAACAATCATGGAAAACGAGACCGAAAGGTCGACATCGGCATCCCTGACGGCATCGAGCACGGCGAGGGCGAAATCTTCGTCTACCTGCAAAGCGCCGGTGGATGTGCCATAATCGCCGTAAGATTCGGCAGCCGCTCCGATGCAAAAGCTGGGCATGTTATCGTAATGAAATGCATGAAAATGATCCGGGGAAAACTGGATTATCTGGTCCGCCTCGAAGCTTTCGACCAACTCTCCCATCGCGGCGAATGAATGCTGCACCGTGTCGCAAATATCTGCCGAAGCGAGCTCGCGGTCATGAAGAAGCGGCGTATGGGATGCGCACACCAAGCCAAATTGCCGATCGATGGCCGATCCCTTGTCAGTCGACATATCAACGCTTTCCTTAGAATTATGCTGGGCGGACAGCCGAGCGATCCAAGTCATGTCCTGTGGCTAAAGGAGCGGACCTGGTCCTTCAAGAAAGGCAAAATCAGCGTTCATCTGGTGGACATCACCCGTGGAAGATCGAATGCGATTAGCGCTCGCCGGAATGTTCAATCGAACAAACTGCTCCGGAAGACGTTGCAGCACGCTGGCTCGCTGTGCTCCAGGTTTCCAAGCGATCTTCGTCCACACGCCGGCTAAACTGTTTCAGCCAGTCCGGGGAACGGGCTCATTCATTCCCTGGAAAGCTTGCTCAATCCGTTCCACACACTGCCTCAGCGCTGCCAAATAGGTTTCTACAGCCTCAGGCTTGAATGCAGCGCTGAAAAAGACAATGTTGACCGCACCCAGAACCATCTCCCTCGAACGAACGGGAAGCGCTATCGCCGCGATCTTCGGCGTCAATTCGCCAATCGACAGCGCGTAGCCGCGCTCGCGCGTATCCTCGACTACTCTTGTTACGATTTTTTCGTCACGTACTTCGTCGGCATCAGCTCCTCCCGATGCGATAATCGTCTCTATAGCTTCCCGACGTTGCTGGCCCGACATCGCGGCCAACATGGCGCGGCCGAGCGACGAACGTAGAATTGGACGAGCTTGACCGAGCACGGATCGATAAAAAGTGAGGGTAGTTTGAGGATGATTTGAATCTATGATCACGAGCCTGCCCGCCTTCAGCACAGCAAAATCGCTTGGCCATTTTATCTCTTCGACCAAGTTCCTTAAAGGTCCTGAGACAAGCAGCATACGTTCATCGAAGTCTTGAACACCATAGCTGAGAGCCTTGAAGCTTGGTGACAGAAAATATTTGGAATCCTGCTTTCTATGCAGAATAAAACCTCGTCGCATCAAGGTCGAAAGCAGGCGGTAGATCGTGGAGCGATCGATCCCAGTAATTTTGGCAAGTTCACTTGGTCCGGCCCAGCCGAATTCGGCGAGAGCTTCGATCAGTATCAAGCCCCGGTCGAGCGCTCGGACGTCGGGATAAGGTGTGTGGTGCGCTTCTATGAGACCCATAGCCTTACTCTCACCTCGTCTTCCAACAGATGCCCGCATTTGCGCGCCGGGCAAGCGCAAGCCCCTCTATCGCTACTCCGACCTCATTGTCGCTTGGTTTGCCTCTGCCAAATCCTCATCCCGAATGAGACGCTCGATTTTCCGGCGCCAAAGCACCGTAGCTTTATCGATACCGGGTAATATCGAAGGCTTATATTCGCCCTTACGAAGAATAGCTTCGTACTGAGCACGGATCATAGGTGCGTCCTGTTCGGCGAAGGCCTGCCTGCGCAAGGCAAGTAGCCGGGCTTCTATGCGTTCGCGCTCTTCGGGCGCATGGTTTGGCGAATTGCGACGCGCACTCATGAAAAAGTACATGCAGCTCGTATCGGTGACCGGCGTAACCAAATGCTGTGCATAAACGCCGGAACCAGCTTCCTTGGTCGAACCGGGCTCTGTCGCTCCAACGTCAAGCAGCAGCGAAGCCCCAGGTCGCCATGTGATATCGTGCCACATGTCGATCTTTTTGCCATCATTCATCCAAATCAGATCGAGATACTCCGGTGGATCAATGTTCGGCATCCAGCGGCGAGCGAAGACCTCACTTTCACTCTCACCTGCCTCGGATTCTGCGCGGATCGATTGCTCGTTTCCAAGAATTCCGTCATGCAGCAAGGATGCGTGACTGAGGTCCATGAGGTTGTCGACGACCAACTCGTAGGGCACGTCCATGTGGAGCCAGCCACGCCCCCCTTGCTGAAATGGGGAGGTCGGCAGAAAGAAGGAAAGATCCGGCAAAAGCGATCGATCGGGATCGCCATTGCCCATCCAGAGCCAAATCAAACCGCCATATTCAAGCGTTGGATAAGCACGCGGTGCAGCAGAGCTTGGAATTTTACCTCTTCCGTGCGGGTTGTGTACGCATTGGCCCGACCCATCAAATTCCAAACCATGATAGCCGCAGCGGATACGGTTCCCTTTTACGACATCGCCCCGGCTTAAGGGAGCATAGCGATGCGGACAGAAATCTTCGAGCGCCCAGATTTCTCCCGCGTCCCCGCGCCACAGCACTATCGCTTCACCGCAAACCATTCGCGCCGCTGCGCCCCGCACTGGCAGGTCGTCACCATAAATTGCCGGGTACCAATTATTGCAAATCCAGTAACCCATATGCACTCCGTCGGCATTTTACCTGCTAAACCTCATCGGCCATTTTCAAGATATCGATCCGGGCTTTCGAAACTCGCACTCTACGACGTCAACCGACGACCAACATCAGAAACCTTTGAATGTTCACCTGCCGAACAGCACAGCACAGGACCGAAGCCGTTGCCTTCCACAGCGGTTCGGACTGCGCGACGCATGATTAAACGAGCAGAAAATCAGCGCTCGTGCAGATGACTATAGTCCCCCCGCCAGTGGACGAGGGGACGTCCATCGAAAGTTTGAACTCGCAGCACACGACCGATGACGATTCGATGGTCCCCGCCCGAGAAGGTCTGATCCTTAACGCACTCGATCCAGGCCACCCCGCCCATGATCAATGGGACGCCACTATCTCCCCATTTCCATTCGACCGTCGAAAACCGGTCGATCGGCTGACAAAATTCACGAGACACCACCTCTTGTTCATCGGAAAGGACCGTAACCGAGAAGTGCGACGACGTATCAAAGATGGGCCATGAATAGCTTTGCTCCTTGATGCTCCACTGAACAAGCGGTGGAGTAAGCGAAAGTGATGCAAAGCTGCTCACGGTGATCCCGTACGGATTTCCATTTTCATCCCGCGTACCGATGATCGCCACACCTGTCGCAAAATGACTCATCGCATGACGGAACATGGTTGAATCAACCGGAAAGGACATAATCGTACCTCAGTGCCTAAGCACATGTCGCTTCCACCGGCGAACCGGTGAAAGCGGCAAGGGCCGTGTCAACCAACGCAAGCATTTCCTGATGACTTCCGGTGGCATATGTCATGGCTAGAGTCCGGATGGGGTCGCCGGCATAGTAGCGTTCATATTGAACGAGGCGTTGACCGAAGGCTTCGCCCGCGAGATCCCAAGCAAGTTTGAATAGCCTGACTCGATCAAACGATGCCATTCCGTTAGCTCCAACATAATAACGGCCGACATCAGGGGCCAATTCGGGAACACCGAAGTCAGCGCCAGTAGGCATGAGCATGAAGCCGCCAGCGCCAATAGTTTGAAGTGTCTCGACCGCGCGCGGATAAATATGTGGCAGATAGGTGCGAAGTGCCTGTAGTGGTGGAAGATGCGGCCGCATTGTCCCAAGCGACGTCGTTTCGGCCTCAACTTCGCTACGAACAATGCCGCTCTTAATCATCTCGACATCAGCAACAAGTTTCCCCAGCTTCTCTTGGACATGAAGGAACTGATCCGCACCAATTGATCGTGCAACAGCGATGCAAAGCCCTGTGACGAATTGCATTTTTACCAGCGCCCTGACATTCGTCTGGTGCGCAGTATGGTTGCGCAGCGCGCTGGCGACGTAGAACCGGTTCGCGAGCTCGACATTCCGGTAACAGAAGACTCGCTTCCAAGGGACAAACACACGGTCAAAAATCAAAAGCGAATCATTTTCCTCAAATCGGGTAGAAAGGGGATGGTCGAATGTGGTCCGCCCGGCCTGACTGTAGGGCTCTCGGCAAATCTGCCTCAGCCCAGCAGCATCTGCCTCGATCGCAAAGCAAATCGCATAATCCTCCTCGCCCGCTTTAAGACCCGGCAAGTTGTAAAGAAGGATTTCGTCTGCGACCGGACCGAGGGTCGCAATCATTCGAGCGCCGGATACTACGATCCCGTCCCCGCGTTCCTCAACAACGCGCAAGTGTAAATCGCCAAAATCCGATGAACTTTTGGAGCGATCATTCTGAGGCGTTATTAGAGCGTGGCTTAGAAATAGGTCATTGTCACGAATATATCGATAGTATTCCGCGGCATTATTTGCAAAATCACCGCCTTGTTCGGCCAACAATTCTTGCGCCTCGTACAAGGCGAGGAGCGTCACATTCATGAAATCAGGCGATCGCCCCAGCAGCCCGAAGCTGGCTTCCGCCCATATGCGGTAGGCTTCCCGATGCTTGATGAGGTCGTCTGTCGAATGAGACGGCATGAAGGCGGTGCCCGCGCGCGCTCCGGTTTCCTCCACTTCGTAGGTCAGCATATCAATGAGGGCCGGATTATGCTGCATATCGTATAAAGCAGCGATCTCTCGAACGACACCAGCGAATGCAGGATGTGCCGTGACATCTTCGACTCGCTCACCAAGTATCCAAACATCTCTCTGCTTTGCACGAAGACCGCTGATATATTGATCGCCCGTACGTACTGGCATCCCGTTACTCCATTGCTCGAATACTGCTCAGCGGAAATCCGCGGACGGCTTCGCTTGATCCGCCACGCCGCTTGGGCAACTGATTGCCAATCGCTGGAAATCTTGCCACTTCGACGGCTCAGGTGTTCACGAAATGAACATCTCCAATCGAAACGCTCATTGAACTCGCTGCAAGCTGCGGACGTCAATGCACAGGCACACACGACAGGGCTATGCACCGTCGAGATCAACAAGGGGCTGGCGGCGGTTCCCGTCCGCCGCGGGGGCAAAGAGAGTGCGGCCGCCGTCCGAACCCCTTTTGTACCTTCTTCGCGGGCGCCATAGCGATGCGGATGCCAATTTTTTTCCGTGCGCCATCAAAAGTGGCGGGTCTACCTTCGGCCAAAGGTGATCATATCGCGCCGAGAGCGAATGCTCGTTTGATGTCCTTCCTGATTTCTCGTGGCGAAGATAACTATCTGGTTCTTACGCTTGGTGCTGGGCGGAGGACGAAGAAATCAAGGCCGATCCCAAACTGCACGCCATGCCCCAAATTCGGATGGACGCCTTGGTAGCGGGCGAAGTCCCGTCATGGAGTTCAAGCAGTTCAGTCTCTGCGATAGAGCAATGAAGTGTTCGCAGTCTTCCAGGGATCCACTCGGCTGCGACGTCCACGAGATGCGCGCGCCCTTGCGGTCCATCGGCACGCGCAGAATGTCTCGCACGATATCGCGCAATGGTTCGCGGTAGCGGAGGCGGAAGGGGTACGGCTCGCCCATCGCTGGCGGACAGCCGCGGAGCGCTGGGCGGAGCGTTCATAGGCCCATAGGAACACGTCGCGAAGCAAGCTGATGTTCGCGGCAAGACGCGAAACGCGCTTGGTCACGTCGTCGAAGGGCTGGAGATAGGGCAGCTGGCCCATGACGAAGACGGCCCGCTCAAAGGGATCTTCGATCGCGGCCGCGGTGGCGAGCAGCGTCGGCGGATGCGACGAGAAACACGATCGCATCCTTGTGATTGAGGATCATCTGCGCTTCGAGTTGCGCATGTCCTTTCGCCGCCTCGCCGAAATCGATCAGGCGCCGCCCCTGGAACGGCTAGCGGACCTTCAACCCAAGTTCACTCAAAAGCTGGCTTGCTTGATCCCTCGAAATCGTCGCGCCCCGGAAACGGCTGGCATCGCCAAGACGAAGGCCGCCAAGGTCTGCGCCACGAAGATCAGCGCCCTCAAAGCGCGAACCGTCCAAAAGAGTTTCTCGCAGGCTGCACTCCTCGAAGATTGCCATACGGAAATCGACCTTGCGAAGGTCCGACTGTGAAAAGTCAATCCGTTTCAAAGCAGCCTTGCGGAAAGAGAGATTTTGCAGTTTCGCACTAATGAGGACGGTTTCCTCGAAATGAATCTCAAGCGCTTTCGCGTCGGACAGGTCGGCACCAGTTAATTTACATCCGGAGAACTTCGATCCCTGCAAGTTGGATCGCTTGAAGCTGGAGTTGTTGAAGTCGCAAGCGGTAAATGTCGCTTCACCAAGATCGCTACCGCCGAAATCGGAAAAGGCCCCTCGACACGACTGCCAAAAACTGTCCTCCAAGCGCGCGCCACGAAAATCCGCATGCCGAAGATTGCACTGCTCAAATCTCCAACCCGCCAAGTCAAGACCTGACAGGTCGGCTTCCTCAAGATCACAGCCGACGACAGCTTGCGCATGACCTGCAAGGCGCTGAATCTCAAGCCGAGCTAGCTTGCGGTCTCGAATGGCGCGTTCGTCGAAAAGGTCGGACATGCGGAGAGGGTAGCGATGAAAGTCGATTCAAGCCAGAAGTTGTGGCGATCACTTCTAGGCCTCTCGCCGATTTATCGTTATTGATGAAGCCAAATAGAAAGCCCCCTTTCGCCTAGCCTAGCACTACTTTGGCAGAAGAGTGACAGGCATGTTTTTCAGCGGCATTCTGCAATGAGGGCAATGCGTTGGTGGCGGGCGTGAGAGGTGATCAAGGAAGACCTGCCGGATTGCCGGGAGGCCCGGCTGCGGCGGCGGTCCTGCGATTTTTTTCCCGTCCCGGCTGAGCGAGGCGGCGGGACTGCAGGAAGGCATATCCGATCATTGTCATGAGGGCACGGCGGCCCGCCACGGGGAAGACGAGTTGCACATCGGCCTTGACCATGCGCGCCTCGTCGTTCGTCCAACTCTCCGGCAGGAACAGCCGCAAGCCCAGCGTGATCGGCACCTCTCGCGACGCGAGCGTCTGGCAGTTCGCATTCTTGCCCAGTGCCGACGCATATTGCGGCGCTACTCCGACGGATGCTGTCCCCTTCTTCGGCAGCGCGATATCGTCGATGATCAGCCATGCCTTATCGCCGCCGACCAGCGCGTCGGCCTGGCCCCACAAGGTCGCCTCCAGCGGCGCGCTATCCCACAGACCAGCACCGATGAAGTGATGCGGACGATCATAGCCGACTTCGCCCGTACGCGCCGCCATCGGCTGGATGCTCTTGCGATCTCCCAGCCCGATCAGGCCGGCGACATAGGCCGGGCACATCCACTGCCGGGCCTTGCGACCAGGTCCCTTCAGATACGGCTCCAGACAGCGCTCCAGTTCAGCCCGCTAATCGCCATCCATCGCCGACATCCTGCCAACGTCGGCTCCCTATGAATCACTCATCAATGCGATAGGGAATCCCAAAAATCACTCTTCTGCCAAAGTAGTGCTAGGTCGTGCCCATGACTTATTCCGGCTTCCATGTCCCTGCTTCAGCTGAGTTAGCCATCAGATAGCCTCGCGGCGCGCCCAATCCCAATAGAGACGCCTTGCAAGTTGCGCGAACGGAGCGTTGACGTATTCGCGCGTCTCGATACGGCTGATCGGTAGAACCTTGGCATTGTTCCCTGTGCTGAACACCTCGTCGGCATCCAGGAAATCATTTACGGTCAAAGCCTTCTCGACGACTTCGATGCCGTGCGCACGCAGCAGGGCGATAACGCGTTGCCGGGTCAAGCCATTAAGGAACGAGCCGTTTGGCGCGGGCGTATAGACTATCCCGTCTCGCGCCAGGAACAGGTTGTTCGTCGCGGTCTCCGCCACATTCCCGAGCATATCGAGGAGCAATGCATTGTCGAAGCCTCGACCCTT
The DNA here is from genome assembly GCA_032154175.1 of Sphingopyxis sp. Lineage (GTDB taxonomy): Bacteria > Pseudomonadota > Alphaproteobacteria > Sphingomonadales > Sphingomonadaceae > Sphingopyxis. The sequence continues at coordinate 19,149 of JALDYH010000003.1, forward strand.
GGCCTCCAGGACCGCGCGGGCGTTTTGCGGATAGAGACAACCCGACTTGGCTTGGGTCGGAGCTGTTTCGGGAGTTGGCCGGCGATAAGGCGACACTCCGAGCGTCGTGCCCCTGGTCGGCATCGCAGATTCAAAAATGCAAAGGCAGAACTGAGTCGATTCCGGGTCGGAATCAACACCCATTGTGCCCGCGCTTTCGGCCCAATAGGTCGGACGGATATAGAGGGCGCTCTTGCCCGAAAACTTGGCAATTCCCTCACGGGCCAAGGCAAGGATCTGGTCAGCGTCATGGGTGGGGCGCAGCGCCAGGGCTGCGGCGGAAGCGTTCACTCTCGCGCAGTGACGATCCAGGTCAGGCGCGACGCCGTCAAACCACCGCGCGCCATCGAAAACGCTCGCCCCGAAAACGAGGCCATGAGTCTTCGGGCCGGCGAGCTTGAAATCACCGTGCCGCCAAGAGCCATCCCAATAAGTCCACATGTTCGTCGGTTCCGTCATGCTTGGCTTCCGTCTGATTGAAGGGTTGATGTCGACGCGGGGGCCGCTCGCCGTCCTGGCCAGAAATAGTATCCCAGGCCTATCGCCGTCCAAGCCGCGAGCAGCGCGTATGGTTGCCAGTCAGCCGTTATGCCCAACAATGCGATGGCGACCGCGAGAACGGCACCGGCGGCGGCCAGGATCTGAATGGTCGCGGGTCGGAATTTTAGAACGGCCTTGGCGTGAACCTCGGGATGAAAGCGCGCTACACGATAACCCGCGATACACGTGCCCATGTATTTCATGAGAACGGGGATATTCATTGCCAGCAGAAGGAACAGCAGGTTCGCCGGGAGGAGAAGGCCTGTGCAGGTGAGCAAGAAGGTGGCGATGATTGCCTGGTGTGGTGTGCGCCAGCGTGGATGGACAGCGGCAAGAGCCGTTGGCAGCACGCTCTGCCTGGCCATGGCATACAGAAAACGGCTGAAGACGATGAAGGTCGCGTTCATCGACTTCATGAGGGACAGAATCGCCGCGGCAATTATCAGAGGTTTGGCGACGGGACCCAGAGTGACGGCTGCGGCGGTCAGCAATGGTGCCTTGCTGGCCGCCAGACCAGCTGGCCCGATGAGACTCAACGCGGCGAAGGTGACGAGGAAATAGACCGTGACGGTCAACAGCATCGCCAGGATCAAGCCGAGCGGCACCGCTATCTGGGCGTTTTTGGTTTCCCCCCCAAGTTCGGTCGAGGCCTCGATCCCAAGGAACAGGTTGATCATCAGGGGGACGACCGCGAGTGTATGCCACCATCCCGCGGATGATGCAGAGGCAATGATGTCATAATGCAGATGTGGCACCGCCGACCCCACGAAGACGGCCAGCAAGCCGAGGAGGCCGAGCATCATGATGGTCTGCGCGCGGCCAGCGATAATGACGCCGAAATAATTGAGGCCGAAGAGAAACGTGAAGATAGCGAAGATCGTGAGCTTCGGCGGGATAGGGAACGCCATTGAAGCATAGTTGACCAAAGTCTGGGCCAACATGGTCATTGCCGCGATATTGGCGGCAATGCGTGCCCAGCCGATAAGATAAGCAAAGAGCGGGCTGGTGAACTCACGCTGCCATTCGTATGAGGCCGCCGTGCGCGGAATGGCGGATGCGAGATAGGCGTAGACTATTCCGAAGACCACCATCGGCGCAGCGGCAAGGCCCACACCCCAAAGCACGGCAGCGCCCCCGATTTGCGCGGCAGGTTGCAGCACGGTGAAGATTGCGGAGCCTATGGCTGTACCGGCGCCGAACATGACGAGTTCGGTCACACCGACAACTTGTCGCAGTTCGTTGGCAGGCTTCCCATGCATCATATGACCCTCCGTTCGGCTCGTGAGCGCACGAAGCGCCGAGTTGCAACGCCTCTACTTCGCCGCCGCCTTTGGCCCGAAGCCCAAGATGGCCTTGGTCTCGAGGAACTCATTGAAAGCGAAGTCACCCCATTCGCGACCGTTGCCGCTCTTTTTGTAACCGCCGAACGGCGCAGTCATATCCGAGACGCCGTTGATCACCACTTGGCCGGCGCGCAGTCGCCGAGCGATGGAGCGCGCCATCTCATCGTCGGCGCCGTTCACATAAGCTGCCAGGCCATATTCAGTGTCGTTGCCGACGGCCACCGCTTCTTCCAAATCGGAATAGGCCAGGATAGAGGCGACGGGGCCGAATATTTCTTCCTGAGCGATCGTCATATCGTTGGTGACATTCGCGAACACAGTCGGCTTCACGTACCAACCGATCTCGAGCCCTTCAGGGCGCCCGCGCCCCCCAGCCACGAGAGTCGCGCCCTCGTCCATGCCCTTCTGGATCAGATCTTGTATCTTCTCCCACTGGCTCTTCGATACCACCGGGCCCATATTGACGTTGGCGTTCGGATCCCCGACGCTGATATGCTCGGCAGCGGCTCTGGCGGCGGCGATGGCTTCTTCCATTCGCGCAGCGGGGACCAGCATTCGGGTCGGCGAGTTGCACGACTGCCCGGAGTTGCGCATCACATGCTCGATGCCTCGACCCACGCTTTGGGCGAACACCTCGTCATCCAGGACAATATTCGGGCTCTTCCCGCCTAACTCCTGATGAACCCGCTTGACCGTGGGCGCGGCGTTCTTTGCCACCTCGATGCCAGCTCGCGTCGAGCCGGTGAAGGAAATCAGGTCAACGTCCGGATGGCTGGACAGCGCCACACCCACACCCGGACCATCGCCGTGGACCAAGTTGAATACACCGGCCGGCACGCCGGCGGCGTCCATGATTTCGGCGAAGATCTGACCGGAGAAAGGCGCCACTTCCGATGGCTTCAGCACCATTGTGCAACCCGTGGCGATGGCCGGCGCTACCTTGCAGGCAATCTGGTTCAGGGGCCAGTTCCAGGGGGTGATGAAGCCGCAAACGCCGATGGGTTCCTTGACGATCCGAGTCGCTCCGCGATCCTCTTCAAACGTATAAATCTTCAGAGCGTCGATTGCGGCAGACAGGTGAGTGAGCGCGACCGGGACCTGCACGCCTTGCGCCAACGACGCTGGCGCGCCCATCTCCTCGGTTATGGCCGCCGCCAGGTCCGCGCTCCGGCTCTTGTAGGCCGCCAGAACGCGCTGCAGGATGTCCAGCCGTTCCTCGCGGCTGGTTTGTGAGAAGGTCTCAAAAGCCTTCCGCGCGGCGCACACCGCCCGATCGACGTCGGAAGACGAGCCCAGGGCGATCCGACCAGCGACCTGGGCCGTGGCCGGGTTCTCCACATCCAAAATCCGGCCGGCCACAGGGTCGACCCATTCACCGTCGATGTAAAATTTCAGATGTTCGCGCATGATAACTCGCAGTCCTTGATTGCATTTGCCGAGCGGCGGTGAAGTCCCATGTCAGCGCAATGCAGATGATCCTCATCCATTGTCCCGGCCACAAGTAGTCAGAGCGCTAGGCGGCCGGCACTCGACCCTGTTCGTCAGGACGCCGATTTTTTCGACTTCCAGCTCGATTGTGTCGCCGTGTTCGAGATACCGGCCGAGCTCCAGGCCGCATCCGTTCCCCACCGTCCCTGATCCGATGAACTCGCCCGGCATCAGGGTCTCGTCGCGGCTCATGTATGCGATAATCTCTTCGAACGAAAACAGCATGCCGTCCGAACGGCCTTGGGAGCGGGTTTCGCCGTTCACCCGTGCCGTCATTTTCAGGCTGTAGGGGTCGCCGATTTCGTCCGGGGTGACAATCCATGGGCCGATCACGTTGCTGCCCTCGAAACTCTTGCCCTTTGCCGGCCCCAGTCGGCCGGCCATCTCTATGCTCTGAACATCGCGCGCGGAAAAATCGTTGAAGATGGTGTAGCCGAATATGTGATCCTTCGCCGTTGCGGCGGAGATGTTGATGCCTTTGGTCTGGGTAAAGATGCCGAACTCGAGCTCGTAATCCATCTCCTGGCTGTAGCGCGGCCATTTAACGGTTGTATTGGGACCGCCTACGCTGAAGCGGTTGGTGATGTAATAGATCGGCCGTGATCGGTAGACTTCAGCCAGCTCGCCAAGCGGTTCGGCCTCGATCCGGGCGAGTTCGGCCCGATCGTTGGCCGCGCGGGCAGCGAGCTTGCGGCGACCGCGCGGTGCCTGCAAAATGTGCAGCGGAAAGGACATGCAGTCGCGCATTTGCCGGGGTTCGGGGAGCGGCGCGAGAAGTTCGACCGCGGCCAGGTCGTGCGACAGGGTTTCGTCCGCTCCGTGCTTCTCAAACAGCCGACGCGCTGCGTCCAGGGCACGGGGTCCGGCGTCGATCAGCGCCAGCATCGACGAGAAGGCATGTGCCTCGCCGCCTTCGCGCAGAACCGCCGGCGCGAGCTCGAAAACGCTTGCGTCGCCGTGGTGAACCAGTCCGATCCGTTCGGACCCTCCAGACCGGAACGTCGCCAGCTTCATAGGGTCAGCGCGCGCCCCGGTTGCGGGGCAGCAGGATGAACTCGAACGGGCTGGGAAATTCGCCCACTGGCACTTCGATAAGAGTCGGGCGCCGCGCAGCGAAGGCTTCCTTGAGTGCGGACCTGAGTTCATCGGCCGTGTGCGCGCGCAGAGCGAGTGCACCGAAGCTCTCCGCGAATTGAACGAAGTCCGGGTTTGACAGCTCGACCGCGATGTGGCGCCCCCCGAAGTTTTCCTTCTGGAAGCGTTTGACGTTTCCGTAATGGCCATCGTTAAACACGACGGCGACCAGCGGTATTCCAAAATGCACGGCTGTCGAAAGCTCTTGAGCGCCGAACAGGAACCCGCCATCGCCCGAAATCGAAACGACCCGTTTCGTGGGATGGGCATGCGCCACGCCGAGAGCTGTTGGATAGCCCCAGCCCAGCGTCCCCTGATAGCCGTTTGAGACGAACGTACGCGGCTGATACACCGGGAGGGCGAGCCTGGCCACATACCCGACCTGTGTCATCTCATCGACCAGAATTCCATCTTCGCCCAGTTCTTCGCGGATCGCCGCCAAAAACTCGAGCTGCGGCGAAATCTTCACCGCCTGTGCCTTCGCAGCTTCTTCGCGCATGCGAACGAGTGGCGGAGCATCGGCTGTACGCGGCCCGATCGCCTGCAGGCTGGAGATCAGCCGGGGTAGCGTATCCGCGACGTCCCCCCGCAGGCCCACGGTGGGTGGCCCGAAGCGGTTCATCTCGTCGTCGTCGATTTCAAGGCGGATCACGGATAAGGCGTCATCCCGCCCCCATGTATTCATCGGCAGCTGCATGCGCGTGCCGATGCCCAAGACGACATCGACATCCGGCCAGAGCCGATGTGCGACCGGAGGCGAGATCGCGAGAGGGTGGCGTGCGTCAAGGACACCCCGTCCCATCCGGAACGACAGAACGGGAGCGTTTAGCATCTCTGCCAGAGCCCGGACCTGATCAGGACTTTCGGCAGCACCGCCGCCCACGATGATTAACGGAGATGTCGCGGAATGCAGGATTTGAGCCGCGCGTGACAGGTCGCCGTCCCCCGCAAGCAAGTCCTGACGTGCCGGAACCGGAGGCGGAAGCGCGCCGGCCGGCGTTGCTTTCAGCCACAGGTCCGTGGGTATCTCGAGGCCAACGGGCCTTGGCCGACCGGTATTCAACTGCCGGAAAGCCTCCCTGATCAACGGGACGGCGTCTTCTGGGCGCTCGACCCGGGCCGACCACTTTGTGAAGGTCGCCAATATGCCGGACTGATCCACTATATCATGCAGCGCTCCGTTGCGCTTGCCGATCTGATCGGTGGAAATCTGGCCGATCAGGCAGAGCACGCGCGCATTCGCCGAATATGCGGTTGCGAAGGCCGCTGCGCCATTCAGAAAGCCCGGCCCAGGCACCAGGCAGCAACACTGCGGCCGCCCGGTCGCCATCGCGGCACCGAGCGCCATGTAGGCCGACCCTTGCTCATGTCGGGCGTGAACCGAACCGATATGATCCCGAGCATTGAACAAAGCGTCGTAGAAGGGGTCGTTCTGGACGCCGGGCAGCCCGTAGACGGTGCCGATGCCACCTTCAATCAACTCCCGAACGATCGCTTCCGCTATGTTCACAGCCCGCTACTCCCTTTGTCACGATATGAAATACGATGTATTTCTATGATTGACAATAGGCTGAAACAACCCTTTTTTTGCGCATGGTGCCTCGGCAAAGCCGAGACATTGCTATATTGTCACTCATTAATTGACATCGTATCGTATAGATTGATATTCTGCACCAGCGTTGAGGAGCGATCTAATGGGCATCCGGAATCAAACAGAATATCTGGCTTCGTTGCGGGATGGCCGCCGAATTTTTGTCGATGGCGAACAAGTGGCCGATGTGACGAACGACCCGCGGTTCATGGGCGCCGCCGGGACGGTAGCCCGGCTCCTCGAAATGCAACATGATCCCGCGTTGCGCGACATCATGACCTACACCTCGCCGACAAGCGGGGAGCGAGTCGGACTCTCCTATATCGAACCGCGCTCGATCGAGGATCTGAGACGTCGGCGAGACTGCATCGCCCAGTGGATGAACGCCACGCAAGGCATGTTCGGGCGTAGCCCGGATTTCATGAATTGTTACGTAACCGCGTTCGGTTCAGCACAAGCGCACTTCGCTGGCGCCGGCGCGCAATTCGGCGCCAACATTCGCTCGTTTTACGAGCACTGCCGCGAAACCGATCAGGTGATGACTCACGTTCTGGTCAATCCGCAAGTGGACCGCTCGAAAACAGTCGACAAGCAAGAGAAGAATCTTGCGGCGCGCATCATCAAGGAAACGGACCAAGGGATCGTGGTACGCGGGGCGCGGACGGTCTCCACGCTCGCGGCCTTCGCTAATGAAATCGTGGTGATGCCTTCGAGCTATCTGCCGAATACTCCGGAATCCAGCGACTACGCTTTCGGCTTCAGCATCCCTGCCGCGACCGAAGGACTGTCCTTCATCGCGCGGCCCTCGATCGTTCCCCAAGCGGCCTCGCCTTACGACTATCCGCTGTCGCTGCGACTCGATGAAGGGGACGCCGTGGTCATCCTGCAAGATGTGCTCGTGCCGTGGGAGCGTGTCTTCATCTACCGCGACATCGACATGTGCAACGGACTTTATCCGAGCACCTATTTATCGGCGCATACCGGTCAGCAGGCCGCCGTAAAAGCGCTCGCAAAGTCGGAATTCATGCTTGGACTTGCGCTGTCGCTTGCGCGTTCGACCAAGCTCGACGGCTTTCTTCACGTGCAGGGCATGATCGCCGAAATCATGGTCAGCGTGCAGGCCGTGAAAGCCTGCCTCGAAGCGAGCGAAAACAACGCCGTGCCGACGCCTTTTGGAACCATGGCCCCCGACTTGATGCCGTTGTGGGTCATCCGCCTCGGCTTTCCGAAGATGTTCCAGCGCATGCAGGAGATCATCCAGCTGCTGGGCGCGAGCGGTCTGGTGGGAGCGCCTTCCATCGCTGAGTTCGATGGGCCGATGGCCGAGCTGGCTGGCGAATATATGCAATCGGTAAACTCCAGCGCCGTGGAGCGCGCGAAGCTCTGCCGGCTGGCGAATGACGCCTCGATCTCCAGTTTCGCGGGTCGTCAGCAGCTCTATGAACGCTTCTATATCGGCGATCCGGTCCGCATAGCGGGCGGGTTGGTCAACAGCTACCGCGACAGGGATGAAATCGAGGATCGGATCAGCCGGTTCCTCGACCAGCTGCCCGACAGCGTTCTCCTCCCGCAGCAGTCGGTCGTCGATGCGGCCGCCGCCGTTGTTCAAAAAGGCGTTGTTGCATGAGCCCGTCGGCGATCGCCTCGGCAAATGCTCTTCCTCTCGTCGCCGATGCCAAAGCCTTGCGTACGGCGCTGGGGCGCTTCGCGACAGGTGTTGCCGTGGTGACGACCCGCGGCCGCGATGGCCGGCTGGTCGGCCTTACGGTCAATTCCTTCGCCTCGGTCTCTCTCGACCCGCCGCTGGTTCTGTGGAGCATCCGGAAAGAATCAGCCCTCGCGCCCATCTTCCGTACAGCTCCCGTATGGGCGGTCAGCGTGCTGGGTTCAGACCAGCACGACATCGCCCGTCGTCTGTGTGCTCCAGTCGAAGACCGATTCGAGCATGTTTCCTGGCGGGAAGGTTCGCGAGGAGCGCCGCTGATCGAAGGGGCAATTGCCTGGTTTCAGTGCACGCCCTGGCTGCAGGTGGATGGCGGCGATCACGTCATGCTGCTCGGACAGGTGGAGGAAAGCGTGACCGCCGGGGGCGCGCCTCTCGTGTTTCACGATGGCCGTTTTGGCGAATGGCGGTCCCACGCCTGAAATCGGAGACAGGATTGGAGTCAGATCATGGCCGTTGCTCACCCAGCCCACGCTTGCCGATACTATGACACGGAACCTCGGCTCGAGACGTCGGGGGCTCGACACTGGATCAGCCGCGGGACCAATTTCGTCGTCGTGGCAACGCGAGCCGAGGCTGGCGCGGTCCTCGAACGTGCGGACAACGCCGACGAATCGATGGTTCTGCTGCCGATCGGCATGGCTGCGACCGTCGTCGCCGGAGGCGAGGCTATTCAAAGCCCCGGCGATGCGCTGTTCATCGTGCCGCCCGGATCGTCTTCGGTCCACGTCGAAAGCACGGGGTGGCTCTACCGCATTTTCAGCCAAAGTGCCGACGACCTCACCGCCCAGGCGGACAATGCGGCGCGGTTTGCCACGCGCGACGAGCATGTCGCGCCCGCGCGTTACTGGCCCGAACCTCAGGGCGGGTTCCGCCTCCGGTGCTATCGGCTCAAGGACTATATGCGTTCAGACACGCCGATGCGGCTGTTTCGTAGCACCAACCTGATGATCAACATCTTTCATCGGCGGGACACGCCCAGGGATCCGCGCCAGCTTTCGCCGCACGCCCATAGCGATATCGAACAAGGATCGCTGGCGCTGGCAGGCGACTATATTCATCACATGCGCTACCCTTGGTCGCCGGACGCCACCACATGGCGAGATGACGAGCACTGGGAGGTTTCAAGCCCATCCCTGATGATCATTCCGCCCACCATCATCCACACGTCGCAGGCCGTCGGCGCCGCCAGTTCCCAACTGGTCGACATCTTCAGCCCCCCACGCATCGATTTTTCCCTTAAGCCGGGCCTGGTCTGCAATGCAGACGAGTATCCCATGCCGCCGGAATATGCCGGGCAAGGTGAATGATGATGCGATTTCTTCAGAAGATCAGGGTCGGCGGCGAATGCCGGTTCGGCACCTGGGTCAAGATGGCGGCGCCAGAACCGATCGAGTTGATCGCGCACGCGGGCTTCGACTTTGTCGTCGTCGATATGGAGCACGCCCCGCATACCTTTGAGACCATGTACCGCATGGTGGTCCTTGCCCAAGGCTTGGGCATGTCCGCCCTGGTGCGGTTGGCTGATGCCAGCGGCGCCGACGTGCAGCGGGTGCTCGATGCCGGTGTGGACGGGGTCTTGATTCCCCGCGTCCGCTCCGCGGATGAAGCGCGCCAAGCTGTCGACGGCATGCGCTTCCCGCCCCTTGGCTCACGCGGACTCGGCATCACCTCGCGCGCCGGCCGATGGGGTCTGGACAGTACCCGGGATTATATTCAGCGCGGCGAGGAGGAGGTTTTCAGAGCGGTCCAACTGGAAGACACGCAGGCGCTGCGCGATGTCGATGACATCCTTTCCGCGCCAGGCGTCAATGGCGTCTTCATAGGGCAAGGTGATCTGTCGCTGACGAGCGGCAAACCTGCCAGCCATCCGGAAAATCAGCAACTGGTGCATCAAGCGCTTCAGCGCGCGACCGCGAGGGGTATCCCCTGCGGCAGCGCCGTCGGCGATGCTGCATCCGCGCGCCGGTGTCGCGATCAGGGCTATGCGTTTGTGCTGGTCAGCAACGATCTGTCCCTTTTCGGCAAGGCCGCGGCAGAACTCGTCAGATCGATCAGGCACGATGACTGAAGCAGCTTCGTCAGGTTCTTTCGGCCGTCAGGGATCGCGAGATCTGTCTGGCGCTTTCCAACACCTGATCGAGCAGTTCGCCACGCGGCGGCGTCTGGACCTGCAAGTCCGTACCGACGACAGAGAAAATCGCTGCCAACACGCCGTTGTTGTCGAAGATTCCCGTGGCGATCGAATTGATACCGAATTGGGATTCGTTGGCGGCATAGTCGTAGCGTCGCTCGCGGATTTGCGCGAGCCGCTCCGCAATCTCGGTCTCGTTCGTCATGGTGTAGGGCGTGAGCTTGGTCAACGGCCGCGAAAGGATACGTTTGCAGTCCGCCTCCGGCGCGTAGGCGAGCATGACACGCCCGGCGGCCGAACCATGTGCCGGCGCACGCAGCCCGGTCCGCACGGTGACGGCGATCATGCTTTCGCTTTCGAACGAGTGGGTGAAGATGACCTCGTCCCCCGCGCGTTGGCCCAGCACCACTGTCAAACCGGTAGCAGTGCGCAGGGCTCGCAGGGTAGGCGTAGCGATCTCGGCAATGTCGAATTGCGCTGCCGCAGCCTGACCCAACTCGAACAAACGCCAGCCAAGCCGATAACGTTCGCCAACCGCCTCCTGTGCGAGAAATCCTTCGTTCCGCAAAGTTATCAAATGGCGGTGAATGCGGCCTTTCGATTCCCCGATACGGCGGGCCAGTTCGCTGACGCCGATCGGTTCGCGAGACGCGGCAATTTCGCGCAATACGCGTATTGTCATGGAGACCGATTTGATATGTCCGGCCTCAAAGTCGCTGTCCATCGCCACGCGTATTCCCGTTTCAGTGTTTCGGTCCACCACCATAAATCGGCGCTCTGGAAAACACAAAAGAACGAGGGGAGCAAAAATTCTCCGGGAGCGGCAATCGACCCTGATTGGTCAAACCACGACACCTGCGACACGTCGGCCCGTCCGGGACTGTGTCGGAGCAAGGCGAGCCCGCGATGACTCGTGAGGAACTCTTCGGGCCGGTTGCAATTCGTGCCACGTCTGACGGCGCAAAGGCGCCCGGGCAAAGCGTGTACGCTCTTACCAAATTCCTGGTCTCCATGAGAGATCCGCAAGCCAGAGTCGGTTTTGCCGCCGATGAGGAAAGCGCCATGCTCGCGGCGAACCTCACGGAAACGGACTGTGATCTCATCCGACGGCGGGACTATGCCGGACTGATCGAAAGCGGCGTTTCGATTTATGCCCTCGGCAAGGCGGCCGGCGCCCTGGGAACCACTCTGCTTGAAATCGGCGCTTGCGGGCGCAACATGACGGCGCAGCAATTCACCGAAATGATGCGACGCGAACGGAGAGGAAGCTGATGGCCACGCTCGTAGGAGCCATTGCCTCGTCTCACGCGCCATCGATTGCGTTCGCCTACGACGCGGGACTCGGTAACACCCCGGAATGGAAACCGCTATTCGACGCCTATGCTCCCGTTAAGGCTTGGCTGGCGGACCAGGCGATCGACGTTCTCATCGTCGTCTACAACGATCACCTCAACCGCTTTCAGCTTGATACCTATCCGACCTTTGCAATGGGTCTTGCAGACCTCATGCCGGTCCTCGACGAAGGGCGCGGCCCGCGTCCTTTGCCGGACGTGCCCGGATGTCCCGATTTCGCCTGGCACTGCGCCCGTTCGCTCGTCGGCGAAGAATTCGATTTGACCCTTTGTCAGGAGATGGCGCTGGATCACGGGGTGATGTCGATCCTGCCGCTGATTGCGGCCCAGCCCTGGCCTTTCGCGGTTCTGCCGATTGCCGTCAACGTGATCCAGGAACCGTTGCCGACGCCCCGCCGCTGCTACAAGCTGGGGCAGGCGATCGCGCGCGCCATCCAGAGCTACGATCCGCAGTTTCGGGTGGCCGTCATGTCCGCTGGAGGCATGTCGCATCAGCTTCATGGCAGCGCCTTCGGATTCGTCAATCCAGCGTGGGACCAGCGCTTCATTGACCTGCTGCGGGACCACCCCGAGGAACTCGCCACGATCACCCACACCGAACTCATTGAGCGCGGCGGAGCGGAGTCGGTTGAACTCATGGTCTGGCTGGCCATGCGCGGCGCCCTGAAAGAACATGGCGGCCAGATCAGGGAAATTCAGCGGCACTACTGGGCGCCGATGCTCACCGGCTACGGCCTGATTGCCTATGAGTTAGAGAGGTTATCGTGACGAAAAGCATTTACGTGCCGGGACTCGAGCACGGCAGTGCCCCTATTCCGGCAGCGGCCGTCGTGAACGGAATCCTCATGACGGGGGCGATCTTCGGTCGGGATCGGGCGACGGGAAAGATCGGGGACGACTTGGACGCACAATGTGAGCACATGTTCGCCAATGCCCGAGCCATTCTGGATGCCGGCGGCGCTAGTCTTCGAGACGTGGTCAAGGTGACGATCTTTCTTAAGACCGGGTGTCCGCGCGACGTCCTGAATGAATATTGGGTGAGAGAATTCCCTCAGGCGGAGTCTCGTCCTGCCAGGCACGTTCTCGTCTCCGACAGTCTCCCAGCGGGCCAGCTCGTGCAATGCGAAATCACCGCCGTGCTCGCAAGGTAGTCACCGCAAGCATGGCTTTCATCCAGAAACAGGTGCCATCCGCAGACCATGCGCCTGTACGACGACAGGAGTGCTCGTGGACTTTGCTTTGACCGAAGAGCAGCAGGCCATTCGCGATGCCATTCTAAAAGTCTGCAAAGGCTTTGACGACGACTACTGGCTGGCGAAGGATAAAGAGGGCGGCTTTCCGCACGATTTCCACAAGGCCTTGGCGGATGCCGGCTGGCTCGGCATTTGCGTACCGCAAGCCTATGGCGGTTCGGGTCTGGGCATCACGGAAGCTGCGGTCATGATGCGGGCCATAGCGGAGTCCGGTGCCGGTATGTCCGGCGCCTCGGCCGTGCATATCAACATATTCGGATTGAATCCCGTCGTCGTGTTCGGCACCGAAGAACAACGCCAGCGGATGCTGCCGCCCATGGCGGAGGGCCGCGTAAAGGCCTGTTTCGCCGTCACCGAGCCGAGTACCGGCCTCAACACCACGCAGCTCAAGACCCGCGCGGTGGCTCGCAAAGATCACTATGTTGTCAATGGCCAGAAGGTCTGGATTTCCACCGCTCAGGTCTCGGAAAAGATCTTGTTGCTTGCGCGCACCACGCCGTTGGAACAGGCGCGCTCGCCAAAGCAGGGATTGAGCCTGTTCTATACGGACTTCGACCGCAACCGGATCAAGGTGCACGAAATCGATAAGATGGGCCGCAAGGCCGTCGACTCGAATGAGCTCTTCTTCGAGGATTTCGAGATCCCGATGGAGGATCGGATCGGTGAAGAGGGACGAGGCTTCGAATATATTCTCGAGGGCATGAACCCTGAGCGCATATTGATTGCTGCGGAGGCGGTCGGACTTGGCAAGCTCGCGCTGGAGCGTGCGGCGACATATGCGAGGACCCGCGTGGTGTTCGACCGTCCGATCGGCAAGAACCAGGCTATCCAGCACCCGCTCGCCACCAACTGGGTCGAACTCGAGGCGGCCTGGCTGATGGTGATGTCGGCTGCTGGGCAATATGACAAGGGCATGCCGTGCGGGATCGCCGCCAACGCAGCGAAATATCTTGCTGGAGAAGCCGGCTTCCGAGCCTGCGAGCAGGCGGTCATGACCCATGGCGGCTTTGGCTACGCCAAGGAGTTCCATGTCGAGCGGTATCTTCGAGAGATCCTGATCCCCCGTATCGCCCCCGTGAGCCCACAGCTCGCGCTGAGCTTCATCGCGGAGAAAGCTCTCAATCTGCCGAAGTCCTACTGAAATGGAGAAAAAGTTGACGAACGACGACGCGCCGTCGCATCCCGCTGCCGGCGAACCGAAGCCTCAAGAGGTCGCGGGTCCGCTCAACGGAATTGTCGTTCTAGACCTTTCGAGGGTGCTGGCCGGCCCATGGGCAACCCAGCTTTTGGCAGACCTCGGGGCGGAGGTCATCAAGATCGAACGGCCCGGATCCGGCGATGAGACCCGTACCTGGGGGCCGCCATATCTGGAGAGGGGCGGCGAACGGGAAACGGCCTATTTCTTGTCCGCGAACCGGGGCAAGCGTTCGGTTTGCGTCGATCTGGCGAAACCTGAAGGGGCGGAGCTGATCCGTCGGCTGGCCATGCAGGCCGATGTCCTGGTGGAAAATTTCAAGGTCGGTAGCCTCGGCCGCTATGGCCTCGATTATCCAAGTCTTGCCTCTCTCAACCCCCGCCTGGTTTATTGCTCCATCACGGGCTTCGGTCAGGACGGACCCTATGCTGCGCGGCCCGGATATGACTTCGTCGCGCAGGCCATGGGCGGATTGATGAGCCTGACGGGGGAACCGGAGGGCGAGCCCTTGAAGGCGGGGGTCGGGATCACCGATCTTATGACCGGTCTTTATGCGGCAAACGCCATTCAAGCCGCTCTCCTTCAGCGCGAGCGGACCAACAGCGGCGAACGCATCGACATATCGCTGCTCGATTGCCAGGTCGCCATGCTCGCCAACCAGGCGCTGGCCTACCTCGTCTCGGGCCGCAACCCCCGGCGCTGGGGCAACGCGCATCCCAACATCGTCCCCTATCAGAGCTTCGCCACCAGCGACGGCGACATCGCCATTGCGGTGGGCAACGATGGACAGTTCGTGCGCATGTGCAAGGCTATCGGCGCCGACAACTTGGCGATTGATGCCAGGTTTGCGACCAATTCTGATCGGGTGGAGAACCGGGCCGCCCTGATCGCAGCCCTCCAGTCGGTGTTCGCCATCCGCAAGACAGCCGACTGGTTGGCTGTCCTTGAGCCCGCGGACGTTCCGGTGGGCAGCGTCAACACGCTGGAGCAAGTTTTCGCAGACCCGCACGTCCGTCACCGCGGAATGGAGCTCAGCCTGCCGCATGCGACGCTCGGAGCCGCACCTGGTGTCGCCTGTCCGATCCGCATGTCCGGAACGCCGGTGGGAGCCCGCACCTCAGCACCGCCACTAGGGGCGGATACGCGTACAGTGTTGTCGCAGCGGCTCGGCCTAAGCGCGCAGGAGCTTTCGCGCCTGGAGGGACAGCCTAGCACTACTTTCGCAGAAGAGTGATAGGCATGTTTTCCAGCGGCATTCTGCAATGAGGGCAATGCGTTGGTGGCGGGCGTGAGAGGTGATCAAGGAAGACCTGCCGGATTGCCGGGAGGCTCGGCTGCGGCGGCGGTCCTGCGATTTTTTTCCCGTCCCGGCTGAGCGAGGCGGCAGGACTGCAGGAAGGCATATCCGATCATTGTCATGAGGGCGTGGCGATGAGGCCTGTCCAGGATCGGCGTATCTGCGGGCAGGTTCGAGAGATAATATTCGCGCTCGCCGCTGGAGCGATGCTCACCGATCAGCCAGACTTCTTACCCGGGTCTGTGCTGCGCGCCCGAAGCGCCGATGCGGTGTGGCGGGCCGTCGGCGACGCGCACGCGCATGACGGCAAAGCGTGCGCTCAGGGGCCCCTTCGTTCCCCGACGCCAACTGACCTATCGCCGCTTCATCTCGTCGAGCACGGCGTGGGCGCCGCGCAGTGCGGTGGGCCAACATTAACACGCTCAGCCAAGAACATATCAGACGGACGAAACTGCCGTCGCCGCCTGAAAACATGTTCTGCGCCACCCAATCGTCGCCACAACGCTCACCGGCTCGCTAGCCGCGGGCTTCCAAAGCCGGAGACTAGTACCAGCAGAGCTTTTGGGTGATCCTCTCAGCTCAGGATTGCCAGTCCACCATATCCCCTTGCCCATCCTTCGATGGGAACTTCGGCGAAGCCCGATCGAGTTTCAAACTTGCGGCCGAAAAACGGGTGGGCGTCCGTACGCCAATTACCTCATCGCCCGCGCGATCAAACATTTGTGCCATTCCACGGTGCTTGATCTGCGGATCCGCGAACGCCTGCGCTACCGTGTTGATTGGCCCAGCTGGCACACCGGCATCAGCCAAAACAGCGAGTAATGATTCTTTTTTCCAGCGAAGGGTCGCCCTGCCGATTATTCCTGTCAGCGCATCGCGATTGGCCACGCGTAGCGCGTTCGTTTCGAATCGCGGGTCGGCTGGAACGTCGACCAAGCTACAGAATTTCTGGAACTGGTGATCATTGCCGACCGCAAGAATGAACCAACCGTCAGAAACAGGGTAGACAGCATAGGGAGCTATATTCGGATGGGCATTGCCCATCCGGGTCGGCGACACGCCCGTGGCAAGATAGTTCATCGCCTGATTGGCCAAGGTCGCCACCATGACATCAAAAAGAGCGATGTCGATTTGCTGCCCTTTCCCAGTGTGCGCCCGCTGCGCCAGCGCCGCCTGGATAGCGATAACCGCATAAAGCCCCGCGAAAAGATCGGCATGGGCCACACCAATCTTCTGCGGTTCACCCGCCGGATCGCCGGTCAGATCCATTATGCCGCTCATGCCTTGAATAACAAAATCATAACCGGGACGCCCAGCATAGGGGCCGTCCTGCCCGAAGCCGGTTATCGAGCAATAGACCAGTCGCGGATTGATCTCGGCGAGGCTCGCATAATCGAGCCCATATTTAGCAAGCCCGCCGACCTTGAAATTCTCGATCAGCACATCGGCGCTCGCGGCTAGCGCACGCACCTGAGCCTGCCCCTCGGGCGTGGAGAAATCGGCCATGACCGAACGTTTGCCGCGGTTTGCGGCATGAAAATAAGCCGCATCTTGCGTGCCATCGGAGTTAGCGACAAAGGGCGGCCCCCAACGACGCGTATCATCGCCGCCCGGGCCTTCGATCTTGATTACCTCGGCCCCGAGATCAGCAAGCGTCTGCCCCGCCCAAGGCCCCGCCAGGATGCGAGCAAGCTCAATCACCTTCAGCCCGGTCAGGGGTGGCTCCAGCATTAAAATGCCGCCATACCAGTTATGGCACGCCCCAGGATCAGCGCATGGACGTCGTGCGTGCCCTCGTAGGTGTTGACCGTCTCCAGGTTCATCATGTGCCGAATAACCTGATACTCTTCGGCAATGCCGTTACCGCCGTGCATGTCACGCGCCTGCCGGGCAATATCGAGCGCCTTACCGACATTGTTGCGTTTAACGATCGAGATCATCTCTGGCGCTAAGCGGCCTTCGTCCATCAGCCGGCCGACGCGCAGGCTAGCCTGCAAGCCAAGCGCAATATCACTCATCATTTCGACAAGCTTCTTCTGATAAAGCTGGGTCGCAGCTAGCGGCCGACCAAATTGTTTGCGATCAAGGCCATATCGCCGCGCTGCTTCGTAGCAGAATTCGGCCGCTCCAAGTGCCCCCCAGGAGATACCATAGCGCGCACGGTTCAGACAGCCGAAAGGACCTTTCAGGCCTTCCCCTTTCGGGAGAATCGCCTCATCGCTCACCTCGACATCTTCGAGGTTGATCATACCGGTGATCGAAGTGCGCAACGACAGCTTTCCTTCGATCTTCGGCGCCGACAGGCCCTTGACGCCCTTTTCGATTACGAAGCCGCGAATCTGCCCATCATGCGCGTCGGATTTCGCCCAGATAACAAAAACATCAGCGATGGGAGCGTTCGAAATCCAGGTCTTGCTGCCGTTGAGGCGAAAACCCCCGTCGATTTTGGCTGCCCGCGTACGCATCGCTCCAGGGTCCGATCCAGCGTCAGGCTCGGTAAGACCGAAACAACCAATCCACTCGCCGGAGGAGAGCTTAGGGAGATAGCGCTGCTTTTGTCCCTCCGAGCCATATGTAAAAATCGGATGCATGACGAGGCTCGACTGCACCGACATCATCGAGCGATAGCCGGAATCCACACGCTCCACTTCGCGTGCGATCAATCCATAAGCGACATAAGATGCCCCAGCCCCTCCATAGGATTCTGGTAAAGTGACGCCGATCAGACCCCGAGAGCCCATCTCGCGGAAGATTTCGGCATCGGTACTCTCGCGAGCGAAAGCATCTATGACGCGCGGCTGAAGCTCCTCTTGCGCGTAGGCGCGCGCCGCATCCCGGATCATCCGTTCATCATCCGTCAGTTGATCATCGAGAAAAAACGGATCGCTATAATCGAAGCGCGCCATGCCAGCCATCCAAGCCCTCCTGCCAGTGAGGCCAAGCATTTGCTGGCATGATTTAATCTTCTCAACTATAATAACTATGGATTTTATTCGTATTTTCCGATTAAAATATGGAGATGATCGACGCGCGAGCCTTACGCAGCTTCATAGCCTTGGCGAGCGACTTGCATTTCACCCGGGCTGCCGACCGGCTCAATATCGCGCAGTCGGTGCTCAGCGCCCAGATCAGGCGACTGGAGGACGTAATCGGTACCCCGCTCCTGCATCGCAGTAAGCGGGCAGCCGTGTCACTGACCCGAACGGGTGAAATATTCCTCGCCCATGCACATGAAGCAATCGCATCTCTCGATCGAGCGGAGCGGATCGGACAACTTGCCGCCCGCGGCGAGGCCGGATCGGCCGAGATCGGCTATGTCTTTTCCGCAGCCACCTGCGGAGTGCTGCCTCGCCTGCTGTCCAAATTGCGGCAACAGCTCCCACTGCTACAAATTTGTCCGTCCATGATGGAAACGCCGCATCAGATCATGGCGATCCAAGATGGCCGGCTCGATCTCGGTTTGATCCGGCCGCGCCCCCGCTATCCCGAAACGGTAAAGGCAATAGACCTGCATCGGGAAACAACCCGCCTGGCACTCGCCGCAACGCACCCGCTCGCCGATCGAGACGAAATTCGTGCTGCCGATCTTGCGAATGAGAATTTCATCAATCCGCAATTCCATGCCGCGGATGGGCTTGGCGCCAAATTGCGACACTTGGCAAGTGTCGGGAAATTCGATCTCAATCCGATCATTCAGGTCAATGATTTCGTGACCGCCGCCTGCATGGCAGCCAGCGGCTACGGCATCGTTCTAGCGCCCCATTCGTTAAGCAACATGGGAATCGACGGCCTCGTGTTTCGCGAGATCGCCGACTACCATGAGAGCCTGGAAATCGCTCTCGCCTATCGCGCCGACGGCGCGTCAGCGTCCGCACTGTCAATTCTCTCGATAGTCGAACGGCTAAGGCGCGAGCACGCGTTCCCGCCCAAAAATGGCTCAGACCCATGACTAAATCGACGGACCTGCAGTGTATAAGGCTCTTGCACTGCTGCGCCCCTTATTTCTTGAACGCGACATGGCGCAGATGGAATTCATCCGCCGCAAGCCTGGAGGCAATATGTTCGATATCCGCTTGCTAACATCGTTCATCGCCGTCGGGCGCCACAAGCACTTTGGGAAAGCTGCCGCCGCGATTAATGCAACACAACCCGGCGTCTCACAGCATATTGCCAAACTCGAAGAGCAACTCGGTTTCCTCCTGCTCGAGCGCACCAAGCGCTCCGTCATGCTCACGCCCGCCGGCGAGGTATTTTTCGAACGCGCTAAAGAGCTCTTCGCTGCGCTGCAGCGGATGGAAGAAGAAGCTCGGCAAGTTGCTGCGGGCAGCATGGGCCATATCGCGATCGGGATCACCTCGTGGGTTATCTTCACCGAAATTCCAAACCGAATTTCGAAATTCCGGATCAAGAACCCAAACATCACGATGCGCTTTCACACTCAGGGCGGCGATGTGCTCAAGCGCATGATGGACGAGGGCGTACTCGATATCATCATTAGTCCTCTGCCCTTCTCGTCAGCTGAGCATGAAAGCACGCTACTGACGCAGCAACAGATGGGGGTCGCACTGCCGTCCCGGCATCCCTTGAACTCGCGGCGGAGTCTGACCCTTCATGATCTGAAGCGCGAACGGTTTATTGTCGTTCCACGGGAATATGATCCTCTCAGCCACGACAAACTGGTCACCCGCATGCATACTCTAGGTCTGGATTTGAAAATCTCAGCGTATGAAACGCCGTCGATCAACGCGCTCGTTCGCGTCGCCATGGGAGAAGGAATCGCGATCGTGCCGATGGGTTTCAGCAGCGAAAGACGCGAAGCGGTGCATATCGTGAAACTGAATGATCCGGCCCTCGATACCGGTCACCTCTATGCGACCGTCGCCAAGAGCGACAGGCAACCACTGGCAACACGATTGCTAAATGCCTTGGTTTGAGCGCAAGGCACTACAATCGCCGCCGTTGCTCATTCACGCCGGAAACTGGCAACGTCGCCATAGCGGCGAACATATCGTTTGCTGACAAGGACGCTCCCGGAACGCATGGTCTATTCCTCAGCAATCACAGGATTGCGAAGTAAGCCAACCCGATCAATTTCGACCTCGACACAATCGCCCGGCTTCATCCACACGGGTGGATTGCGGGCTGAACCCACGCCGCCAGTCGTACCTGTGACGATCACGTCGCCAACCGACAGCGGTGTGAAGGTCGAACAATATTCAATCAGCGTCGGGATGTCGAAAATCAGATCCCCAATAACGGCCCGCTGCATTTCGACACCGTTCAGTCGCGTGACCAGCGACAAATTTGCTGGATCTTCGATTTCATCCTTGGTTACCAGATAAGGGCCAAAAGCGCCGGTAGCCGGAAAATTCTTGCCCGGCGTGAATTGCGTGGAGTGACGTTGCCAATCGCGAACGCTCCCATCGTTGTAGACCGCATAGCCAGCGACAACGGACATAGCTTCTTTGCTCGGAACATAGCGACAGGCCTTTCCGATGATAACAGCCAGTTCACCCTCGAAATCCAGCATCTCGGAGACCTTGGGCCGCACTATTGGCTGCTGGTGCCCGACCTGGGATGACCCGAACCGCGCGAAGATCATCGGCCGCGAGGGCGGGTCCCGTCCCGTTTCCTCAAGGTGGCTTCGGTAATTGAGGCCAACGCAGAAGATGTGACGCGGATCGGGAACAACGGGCAGGAACTCCAGTCGGTCAATCGCGTGATCAGCAATTCCGGGGCCGATGCGCCCGAGATCGGCGATCTGGTCGATCGCCTCGGTCATCGAGGCAATGCCGCGACGGACGGTCAGGTCCATCACACCGCTCTCGACAACAAGACCTATGCGCGCCTCGTTGGCCACAGAAAAAGAAACAAGTCTCACGCGTTCCCTCCGGGTTCGGGCATAGGCTGCACTATTCGTCGACAGGTCTGATCAGGTCGAATGGTCGTCGTGGAGCAGCTCCACTTCTTTCGCGACCAGCTTGTCGATCGCCTTTCGCGCATAAACTGCTGCGCGATCGGTTTCGAGAATAGCCGGATTGAGAGAGAACAAATCCCGGCCGCGCATCATTTCCTTACACGCGCGCAGCATCGGCTCATCCTCCTGAGTGAACGCATATTTGAGCAATTCGTCCGTCTTTCGCGTTTGCTCCTCATTGTCGAGGTCAAGATTGCGCGCGACAGCAAAAAAGTAATGCGTCGTCTCCTCGGTTTCGGGGGTCAATAGATGGACGGCTGGCAGGCGAGCGACTGGACGATCTGGATCGCTCGGCACAAAATACAGATCCAAATGACAATTACTCGGCAAATGCAAACCCATCAAAGATCGTAGTTCGCCGTCCTCGGCGCCACACCAATCCTTGAAGGAATTGGGAGGCGGCACATCGCGCACGACAGTATCCGAACGCACCACGTCCCCATCGACACTGAACCGGTTCTCCCGACGGCTGACAGACACCTTTTGGGGGTCAAGACCCAAGGTGTTCGGGTGAATGAAAGGAGCGTGCGACAAGTCGAGGAGATTATCGACAACGAGCCGGTAGTTGGCATCAACCTTCAGATATCCTGTCGTACCGACCCACCCTTTCTCCTCCTCGAGAAAGTCAACATCGATGATCTGGCGTTCATCGGCCAATTCTGCCGGCCCCATCCATACCCATATCGCCCCGCCCTTCTCCACCGCAGGATAGGCACGAAGACGCGCCCGGGGCGGAATTTGGCCCCGCCCGTGGGGATTGAGGGTGCATGTGCCCTCACCGTCGAAACGCAGGCCATGATAGCCGCATTCGATTTCTTCCCCCACAACCTTGCCCAATGCCAGCGGCGCAAATCGATGAGGACAGATGCCAGTAAGCGCTGAAATTTTGCCGGAAGCAGTCCGGAAGACGACCAGATCTTCATCGAGAATTCGAATGCCAAACGGCTTGGCCGCCATTCCGGCTGACCAGCCAATACAGTACCAGGCATTATGAACAAACGGCATGGTTCAATGCTCTCCTTTCAGAAAGGGGGTTGGCGCCCCCCCGGCACCGTCTCGGACGTGGGCGGACGCTTTCACCGTACCCAAGCGTGCCAGCCATATGCCCATGATGGTGGTCGGCAGATATGCGACAGCGAGCATCCCAAGGAACGCCGTGTAGCCGCCGATTTCAACTCCCCATCCGCTCAGCGCGCCACCCGCCGCATAACCAATTTGCAACGAAAAATACCAACCGCCATAGGCCGTGGCATAGGCGGCAGTTGGCACCTTGAAGCGAAGCAGCGTGATCCACAGAAATTCTCCGCCGCCGATCCCAATTCCGATCAGGAAGGACGCAATGCACGCGAGCGCATGGCTCGGTTCGACTTGAAGCAAGAAAAAGGCCGAAACTCCAACATAGATCGAAAAGCCGATCACGATGGGACTTCGAACTGCCGGCAAGCGGTCGAGCATCCAGCCGGTCAACGCCGACCCAGAGATCGCGCCCGCCGACAGGAAGGCAAAAGTCATGGCGCCAAAGGACGCTGTCATGCCAAGACTCATCAGATAAGCGATCTGCTGCGAATGAAGGGCGATCGAAAAAATGCCCGCACCGGCGATGCCGATGGCGATGAAGCACATCGGCCACACGCCTAGCGTAGCGACCAGCACACCCCATTCAGATCCCCCTTTGCGGGTCAGCGTGTCAATGTCGAGCTGAGAAAAAGACCGACTGGCGGTCGCTTCTCGCTCGAGAAAGCTTTCCCGTCCGACCCGAAGCAGCAATAGCGCGATAGGGAGGACAAGAAATATTATGCCGGCGATTGCCCACGCCGCCATCCGCCACCCGAGCGTCGCGATCAGTGTTTCCGTCAACGGCGCAACAATCACGCCGCTCCCGACCGTCGCGGCCCAAATCAAAGACATCGCCAGCGGAAAACGAATACGGAAATAACGTGCAACGATCACGGGCGCCGCCGTCACCGTCACGATCTTGCCGAAACCCATGCCCAAGCGGATCGCGTAGACCTGCCAGAAAGCGTCTGCATAAACTAACGCAATGAAGGCAAGCGCCTGGACGCTGACACCTGCGACGACAAGGCGCCATGCCCCGACCCGCTTGACGAGAGGCGCACAAACAAGGGCGAACGGCGCTGCAAACCACATTGCCGAAACCAGTCCCCCGCTTTGCATGGGGGACCATTGAAGGTCATGCGCCATCGGGACGAGCAAAATGATGAACGAATAAATGCTGACGCCCATAAGAATGCATATGCACATCATCATGGCCAGAAGAGCGCGCCAGGAGTACCATCCCCCGACGCGGGCTTCTTCGTCTCGCTCGTCCAAGATGGCGCTGGCCTTAGGCACCGGGTTCACCACGCGCTTCAGAACTTGACGCCAAAGGTGGCGCCCAAGGTCCGGCGTTCGTTGATATATGTGAAATCACTTCCGAAGAATTCAGCCTGGTCGCTCTGAACAACCGGGAAGATATTATTAGTCAGATTGCGAACCCATAGGCTCCCGTAGAATTTCTCCCCTTTACTCCGATAATCCACCCGGAAATCGAGCGTTGTATCGCCGCCGATTTTCTTCTCATTCTCCTTCGTCGGATAGAATTTTCCACGATACTTTCCGCTCAGCTCGGGCGTGAAAGTTCCAACGGGAGTATCGATACGGTAGCTAATGCTCGCATTGACGTTCGCGTCCTGCCCCTGCGGCAATTTGTTTCCTACAAGCGCCGGATCCAACGCCTTCAGAATCTTCGACCGGAGAATCCCGCCGCCGACGTTCACCCGCAAATCTCTAACCGGGTTCCAGTTGACTTCGATCTCACCGCCATAGGCTTCGGCCTTGGGCAGGTTGGTGAGAATCTGCGTCGCCTGCACGAACTGGTTCGTCTGATAACCACGGTAATCGTAGTAGAAGGCGCTCGCGTTAACGCGCAGCCGGCCCGGGATGAGGTCGCTCTTCACGCCGGCCTCATAATCCACCACGGTTTCCGGATTGACCGTGCGGATGCGGCCGTCGGGCAACAACACCTGGCTTCGCGTATTGGCGGAAGGGACGAAGGACCCGCCCTTGAAACCACGCGCAACGAACGCGTACAGCAGCGTCTCTGGCGTTACCTGATAATCCAGAGCAATTTTCCAAGTCGGTTCGCTCCAACTTTTATGGCCGCTCAGCGGCGCTTCTGCCGCCCCCAGTAGCGTGCCCAGATTGCCAGATTCGACGGCTTTCAGAAAGTCGCTGGCTAACGCCACAGAATCCAGTCGCTGCGCCAAAGTGGGGAATTCCCAATAGGATCGGAACTTGTAATCGATGTCCTTCATTTCCTTGGTCCACCGCGCCGCGGCAGATAGTTTGAGCTCATCGGTTAGATCGTAGCTTCCATGCGCAAAGAAGGCATAGGACTCCGTCTCCTGGTTATATCCCCGATTATACAGGACGCTTTTGGCGTTGGGATAGCCGTAGGATACATTACCTATCCAAGCGGTCGCGTTCCATGTCTGATTGGCCTCGATACGTTCCTTCATATAGAAGGCACCGAGAATCCAACTGAACGGACCGTCATTCGTCGAGGTTAATCTGACTTCTTGCGTCCATTGGCGGAGCTTGTGTCTGTTGTGCTCTGTCAAGAAGGGCGCCGGTGAGGAATCAAGGTCGACGAGACTTTGGTGATGAATGTCCAGAAAACCTGTGACCGAAGTTAGCGTAGCCGGTCCAAGATCGAAATCCAGCGTAGCCGAAATCGGCAAATGCTTGAGACGCTCCCGGCCTTCCGTGTCGGCCTCGGCGAGCCGGTAGTGGCTCTGCGGCCCCAGATTCTGAAAGCCATATGCCGCCTGAATATCGGCAACGCTGGTGTAACCGTTCACGATCGGCGGCGCCGGCCCGAACCCAACGAAAGTCGTCAGGCCTGGCGTGCTTTTCCAAGTATAAATATTCTGGTCGCTCCAAAAATATTGCGCCCGCAACGTTAACTTGATGGCGTCGATCGGAGCCCATGCAGCAACAATGCGTGCGCCATAGTTTTCTTTCGCGCCTTCCGTTTGATTAAGCGTTACGTTGCGGTAATCGCCATTTCGGGAAGCCGCGACGAATGACACGCGGACACCGAGATTGTCCGTTATCGGGCCGCCATAGCCAGCCCTTGCTTCGCGATATCCGAATTCCGCGGCCGTCCCCCCGGCATAGCCTTCAGCGGAGTTCCCCGGCGTCGAAACGATAAAGCGGATCGCGCCGCCCGTAGCATTGCGGCCGAACAAAGTCCCCTGAGGTCCCCGCAGCACTTCAGCCCGGGCAACATCCCACAGCGGCACGCCTTGCGCTAGCGTCGCGTTGAGAGGGATATCGTCGAGATACACCATGTTGGAGGTCGTGGCATTCGCGTTGAAGTCCGACTGAGTGATCCCGCGAATGCCTGTCCTGGGGATTCCAAAGCCAACGGGGCTTTCCAGCTGAATGTTCGGTACCAGCTTCGCGATGTCCGTGCCGGATTTCAGCTTGCTGCGAATTTCGTCCTCACCGACCACCGTCATCGAGATCGAAACTTTCTGTGCGCTCTCCTCGCGGCGCTGTGCGGTAACGACAATATCGCCAAGTCCGCTCTCGGCCGTCGATTGCGCATTGGCATCCGGTGACGCCTGCGCCTGCGCAGCAACTGGAACGGCGGAAAAAACAGTGAGAATTGTGCTGACAAATTTATGACAGTTGTTCATTTCTAGCCCCCATCGGTTCTGGCGTTCTTGCGCCAAGCTTGTCTTGCGTACGGTTATTGAAGAATATTCTGGCGCCGCAGTTCGGCCACACGCTCGCGCGTGTAGACATCGCTGAACATCGTCATCGAAAAATCGCTCACCGACCGTAGGGCGTGAGGTTGCCGCGGCGCTGTCGCAGGCACACCACCGCGCAAGACCATATGGATCTGGTCGCGTTCGAGCAGGATGGAGATATCTTCGGTCGGGTCACCGTCGAGAATGACAAGATCGGCGGCGTAACCCGGCGCAATCGTGCCTACTTTATCAGCCGGCCGAACGACTTGCGCGCCAACTGACGTACCCGCGCGTAATGCCTCGATCGGCGAGAAGCCGAGATGCTCGACATAGATACCCAGTTCTCTAGCATGCCACTCCCCGTAGGGAGTCACAGCGAAGCCTGAGTCTGTCCCGATCGGCATCGGCACGCCTGCCTTGCGCGCACGTTGCATAGACTCCACCGCAACATCGAACTCCGCCTTATAAGCATCATCCCTATGCTTCGCAGCCCAAGGATCCGCAGGCTGGATGAAATCCATGGTGTTGCATAGCAAGGTAAATGTCGGCGCTATGGCTGAACCATTTTCGAGGACCGCGTCCAGCCCTTCATCGTCCATATAAGAGGCATGAAAAATGAGATCTGCCCCGGCCTTCGCTGAATAGAGCGTCGCTTCGCGGCCGCGCGCGTGCACGATTGCTTTCTTTCCGAGGCGATGGATTTCGGCGACCATCGCTTTTGTTTCTGCCTCGTTGAAGGCCGCGACGAGCTCGCCATCGGGACGCTTCAGAAGGCCGTCCATCGCGATCTTCACTACGTCGACGCCGTCCTTCACCTGACGGCGAATCTCTTCGATCGCTTCGTCCGAGCTCTTTACCAGCCGACCTATCGAGGTGGTCGGTGCTCCTATCCAAGTCGGATACCAGTCGGTGAGACCTTGACGGCTCGTGATATAAGGACCGGCAGTCGTAATCCGCGGTCCTTCAAATAGGCCTGCGTCGATTCCGTCGCGCACCGCCGACGTAACCATGCCCGCGTCGCCTGGCGCAACAATCGAGGTGAAGCCGGCGGCGAGTACTTGATGCGCAAAGAAAGTGGCACGAACGGCGCGCAGTTCCAGCGAACAATATAGATCTATGTCCTCTTCCGACTTGGCATTGCCGTATGCAAGGTGGGTATGGACATCGATAAGCCCAGGAATGACAAATTTGTCAGTAAAGTCATATGACTGCGCGTCATTCTCCAAAGGAATTTCGCTGGATGGTGCCATCCGCTCTATGACACCATCCCGAGCGACAATCGTCTGATCGCGTAGCACTTCCTCTCCCACTCCGGGATAAAGCGCGCCACATCGAAAAAGAGCCTTTTCCATCGATCGCTCCTTTGTTGGGTTCCGACTGCGGGCCATTCCCTTCCGCAGCACGATGACAGGTAGCGTCTGCGAAACGGCCCGCTTTGACAAATAATTTGTTATGCCAGATTAATCAAAAATCATTATTGCACTTTGAACAGAATCGATTGAATGCCTTCCGATAATAAAGCGTCTCCGTCGGAAACCGACAGGAGCGATGCAGTTTTACTTGCATCTTGGCCGAGATCTCTCGCGCCCCTCAGAAGGCTGCACTGAAACGCACCCGAGAGGCGCGTCATTGATAAGAATTTTTTATTACTGATGGCTGAAATCTAATTTGCAGCGGGATGTCTGGAGGGAAATAACAACGACACCCGCAGCGCCCGCCCCAACGATGGCAATCGCTCTTTGTCCGAGCAAAACAAGTTGGTTCGACAGCGCTACGGGAGATCGTCAGCATGTGTCCGGAGCAGCTATGAAACGAATTCGCATTTATTCGCCAAAGGTCCCCGAAGCCCCGCCGCAGCTCTGGTCAAATTGTATGACCGTCGAACCCTTGCTCTTCTTTTCAGGGCTTACGGCACGTCAGGCTGATGGGAGCCTCCTAGGCGACAATGAATATGAACAAGCCAAAGTCATATTCGAGAAGATGCGGTGCCTGATCGGCGAAGCCGGCGGCGTCATGAATGATATAATGAAGCTCACCGTTTTCGTCACAAACATCAAGAATAATACCGAAGTCTGGCGAGCCCGCCGCGAGTTTTTCAGTGGGGACTTTCCCGCCTGCAGTCTCGTCGAAGTTCGAGCTTTAATTAATCCGGAAACATTGGTCGAAATCGAAGGGATCGCCTATTTGGGAAGCTCAACCGCGACAGCAATGGCTGCGGAATGACCAGCAGCTTAGCAGAAAAAAGGACTTTCACAGCGGACGAAGCCCCTATCATCGCCTGCCCAATCGAAGCGGGCGGCATTCGATCACGCTTGCTGCAATCGGGCTCGGGCTCGGACACGATAGTCTTCTTGCATGGCGCCGGTTCCCGCGCCGATCGCTGGCGCCATACCCTCCCAGCGTTGGCAGCTGCCGGGTATCGATGCTTGGCGATAGATCTTCCAGGTCATGGTTTCGCTCAAAAAGGCGAAGATATTTCTTACGGCGTTTCGGCTTTTGCAGATTTTGTAGAGGCAGTGCTCGATATCTTCGCCGGCGACCGGGTTCATCTGGTCGGCACCTCTCTCGGCGCTCACACGGCTGGCGAGATACTGCTCCGAGGTCCCGAGCGAATCCGGTCATTGACCCTTTTTGGCGCGACGGGCTTGTTTGCCGCGGGCAGTTCGGTTCGAAATGCCATCGCCGAAAGCATCAGCGATCAGACCGAAGAAGGCATCCGCAACAAGCTGAGGCGGGTGATGTATGATGAACGGCTGGTCAGTGACGCGCTGGTTCAGGAGGAGTGGACGGTCAACAACTCGCCAGGCGCCGTTGCAGGTTTCGTGAAACTCGCAGCCTATTTTCGGGATCAGGTGGATGAGGATATAATTGGTGCGCGCATCGCCGCCTTGTCGTCGCCTTGTCCAATGCTGTTGATATGGGGCGAGGAAGACCGATCCGTTCCCATCGAAATTGGAGAAAAGGCAGCGGCGCTTCTGGGGTTGAAGCTCGTCCGAATTCCTGCGGCCGCGCACGCGCCCTATTATGAGCGGCCAGATGTCGTGAACCCTATCCTGCTTCGTTTCCTGGCCACGGAAGCCAAGCAGGATGCGGGACTCGATCGGCATCCTCTAATCGGAAGCCCATCTGCATAACGATATTCCCGCCAGAAGAACTGGGACAAAGCGAGGCAATTGGAAAATGGCTACGAAGGCATCCATCGCAAAACTGAAGGCGCCCTCTGAACGCCGAAGCACGTCCTGGTCACCGCCACGTCCTGCTTCAGATCGCAATTATCCGATGAATTGTTGGTGGGTCGCAGCCTTCTCGCATCAGCTCGACCAATCCTTCTGCGCACGGTGGCTCTTGGATACGCCGGTCCTGCTGTACCGCACCGAGGCTGGCGACGCTGTAGCCATCGAGGATAGATGCCCGCACCGCGCCGCTCCCTTGTCGCTCGGTCGGCGGCAGGGCGACGCTGTCGAATGCCTCTACCATGGCTTCACTTTCGGACCGGACGGCGCATGCACGCGCGTCCCTACGATGAAAGTGATCCCCGAAGCCATCCGGGTGCGGACATTCCCGGTCATAGAGCAGCCTCCCTTCGTCTGGGTCTATCTTGGTGATCCCGAGAGGCTGGAAGAAGTGCCCCCGGCGCCTTCGCTCGACTGGGCAAACGATTCCACATTTGCTGCGCGCTTCGGCCAAATCGAGTTGGCGGCAAATTACATGCTATTGAAGGAAAATGTCCTCGACCTCTCCCACTTCGGATTTGTGCATAGGGATAGCTTCGGCATTACCGACTGGACTGATCCGCCTCGCATAAGCTTCGACGATAGCAGCGTCACATTCCACCAGTCCTTTTCGAAAGCACCATTGCCGGCAATGTACGCCAATCCTCTGGGCCTTGAACCCGGGACGCCTTTCAATCGGGAATCGCGAGGCAGTTTTATATCTCCTGCCCTGCAAGTCGCCAGCCTGGATCTCATCGCTCCCGACGAGGCTAACGAACCACCCGCAGGACGGGTCAGGTTTTGTCACGCGACTACGCCGATCGATCCCGGCCGCACACTCTATTTTTGGGCATTTGCTCGGGATTTCGCGACCAGCGATGGTGCAATGGATGCCGAGCAAGACTTGGTGGCGCGCGCTTTTGCGGAGGACGAAGATATCCTCGCGGCGATTCAGCGCATGTTGGAGCGCGATCCTCTTGCGAGCCAACGTCAGGAAATTAGCGTAAAAGCGGATGCTGCAGGCATCCAGGCCCGAAGGATTGTCGCGCGGTGGATGGATCGCGACGGATTGTAACGCGCCGCCGGCACCGTTTTTTTCCGGATCAGACAAATTCAGCCGAAAAGAAGATTACATATCATGATCAACAAAGAACACGCTGGTCGGCGAGATGCATTGCCTCCGAGTATCCGCGGTCCGAGCCCTTCAATTTTCGTGCTGCGGAGGCGCGGACACTTCGGGCCCCGTCACACAGTTTCAGTTGGGGGTCTGCGCGGAGACGTTGTCGTAGCTGTTCAGCGAAGGGGCTCAACAGCTTTGGAGGTTTCAGCCACTACCCGATGATGCCTCCCTATCCCGTCCTGCGGCCTCCCAGGCGATGCTGTCCCGAAGCATCGCCCGCGCCATTGCAGGTCCGGCATCAATGTCCAAGAACACGCCGTGCCGCGTTTCTGCCGGATATTCGCGCAGGTTTCGTGCCTGCGCGGCGATCATGGGAAGGTCTTGCTCCTCGAAGGCAAAACGGCGGATATCCGCGAGCCGCTGCCGTGTTTCCTCACTCGTTTCGGGGTTGATCGGCCGTCGGGTCTTCTGCCGCGCCGCCGCGATGTGATAGAGGGTGCTATGCTCATCTACGGGCGTCAGCAAATGAGCGCCCAGGATACCTGTACCATCCATCGGGTCGGCCCCCGGGGCTGTCATTACAACATCGTTGATCAGCGTGCTGGGCAGATGCCAGTAGATCGTGTTCCACTGGTCTCCGCGCTCGGATCCATCTTGCAACAGCAACTCGAAAAATTCCGGAACGCGAACATTGCGCGAAATACGTTCCACCTGCACGTGGCGATCAGACTTGTCGGTACGTATGTCCGATTTGGCGCATTCCAGATGGCCCAAAATGCCTTCGTGCAGGAAAGAGATATGGCTGAGGTCGAGCAGGTTGTCGATGATCAGCTCATAGCGACACGGCATTTGGATCGCGTCTCGCTTGGTCACGCTAAGGCCAGACGAAAGATCGAGAAACGAGAAATCGGGAATGAGCGCCGGGTCGGCCTGATCCGCATCTCCCATCCAGATCCACACCAGCGTGTCACGCTCCACGACCGGGTACTTACGGACACAGGCTTTACTGGGAATGCGGCCAGATGTGTGCGGATTGGCGATGCACTGGCCGTCCACACCGAACTCAAGCCCATGGTAGCTGCAGGCGATTCCATTGGGAGTGAGCCGCCCCAAGCTTAACGGGGCAAACCTGTGCGGGCACAGATCGCGCAAGGCAACCGGTGCGCCATCGGGATCACGAAACAGGACGACGTCCTCAGACAGGATGCGCCGCTTCTCGATGGCGCCGGGAGCCAGCGCCTCGCTCCACAGGGCAACGTACCAGGCCGATCGAAAAAACGCCATTCTTCAGCCTCCCTGACCAATCGCCCGACCCAAGATTTCACTAATAATGAATCGTTTTCTTCTTTGCTGAATCATGTATCACCGGCTTGGGCAACACGGCAAGAGATTCGGAGATGACGGTGAGGCACCCCGAAGAGACAGCGACTGGCGACCAGATTGCTGGGTTACGCCGGGGCAAGGGTGTGCAATCAATCGAGGTTGGCCACGAGCTGATCCGTACGCTTATCGACAGCAAACAACCCATGCACCTAGGCGAACTGGCGGCGAGATCCGCGATGTCGCCCAGCAAGGCGCACGCCTATCTCGTCAGCTACCGGCAGATCGGAATGGTCGCAAAAGACTCGGCTACCGGCCGCTACGGTCTTGGCCCGCTTGCAGTGGAGCTGGGGATCGCCGGTTACGCGACACATAACCCGGTCCGAATCGCCGAACGGGCGATTGCGCTGTTGCGACAGCGCGGCTTCGACGCAGCGATGTTCATATCAATCTGGACTTCGCGTGGGGCGATGGTCGTCGCAAGCGGAGCGGGGAACAGCGCTATTCTTCCATTCGATATTCGTGTCGGATATTATAGCTCCTTGCACCTTACCGCCACGGGTCAGGTCTGTGTGGCCCATGCAGATCCCGGCGAAGTGTCGGGGCTGCTCGAGCTAGAGCGCGCCGCTGGAGCAGCATCAACCATTCTCCCCGAACCGGCCAGACTTACCGCCATTGCGGCCGAGATCCGTAAATCGGGATATCGGATTGTCGCGGACCAGTTAATCCCCGGCATGGCGGGCATCGCAGTCCCGATCCGTGCCGCGGGAGGGGAGGCGCTGGGTGCGGTGTTGACTGCGATCCTGCCGGCCGGCCCCGAGGCTGAAAGCGACATGGCGTCGGCTCTGATCAATGCCGTCCATGAGTCATCGGGCGGTTTCGGTGGCGTTCGCAACGCTTGGGATGCAGCGGCATGAACGCGCCAGCCACGCCGCACCCGGCCGATGAACCAGGGTTGATCTGGCGGCGGACGCCCATCGCGATCTCCTTTTCTGATCCGGTATCGATGACCGAAACCTACGGCTTCGCAGGCAGCCAGGGCATGACCTTGCTGGAAGGTCAGCTTCTCGCTCCGCCGGGAGAGCAGTCCGATACGGTGTTCATCTTCATGCATCCCAGTTCCACGCTGCATCATCTGCCCATGCCCAAGGCGCTGGCCGACCAAGGCGTACATGTTCTGTGTGCAGCCAGCCGCTATCCCAAGAACGACAGCGCGCTCATCATGGAGAAGGTCGCTTTCGATCTTGGCACTTATGTGCGGTTTGCCCGTGAGACGCTGGGCTACGAAAAGGTGGTTTTGGTAGGCTGGTCGGGTGGTGGATCGCTCGCGCTGTTCTATCAGGCGCAGGCGGAAAATCCGGTCATCACCAAGACGCCCGCCGGCGATCCGTTCGATCTGGCCGCCGCCCAGTTGGTGCCTGTGGACGGAATAATCTTTATCGCCGCGCATTTGAGCAGGGCCGAAACGTTGACCGAATGGCTTGATCCTTCGGTTCGCGACGAACTCAACCCGGACGATCGCGACCTTGAGTTTGACATCTATTCCGCCAATTGCCCAAAAAAACCTCCATTTACCGCCGATTTCATTGCCGCGTTTCGCGCCGCCCAGGTCGAGCGCAATCAAAAGATCACCAATTTCGCGCTTGAAACATTGGACTGCTTGCGCCGCGGTGCCAGCGGAGAGATGGAACGGGCTTTCGTGGTCCACCGCACGATGTGCGACCCGCGCTGGATCGACCCGCTGATCGATCCCAATGACCGGCGCCCGAACTGGACCTACCTCGGCGACCCACGCACCGTGAATTCCGGCCCGGTCGGGTTTGCCCGTTTCTCGACCCTGCGTTCGTGGCTCTCGCAGTGGTCGCTGTCGCTTTCGAATGCGAAAGGACCGGCGAATGCCGCACGCATTGCGTCCACACCAGTGTTGCAGATTGAAAACACGGCTGACGACGCTGTGCCGGCCTCCCACAACCCCATCATTCACGCCGCGCTCGCCACACCGAACAAACAATATATTCGCGTGAAGGGAGGGACGCACTATTATTCGGGCCAGCCTGATTTGCTGGCACAATGTATCCGTGCGGTCGTCGATTGGAGCATTGAGCAGAACCTGCTCGACGGGGCAATCCTTCGCGCAGTCGCATCGTACGATAGCGCGGACATAGAGCAAATCGGGAGCGAAAGGTGACCTATTTGCGTAACCAGTGGTACGCAGCGGGCTGGGAAAGCGAAGTCACTCAGACGCCTTTCATGCGGCAGCTACTGGATGAACCAGTCGTTTTCTACCGGACCGAGAGCGGACGGATTGTGGCGCTGTCTGACAAGTGCCCGCACCGCTACGCATCGCTGCACCTTGGCAAGGTCTTCGGCGAGGATATTCGCTGCCCCTATCACGGTCTGCGGTTCGCGCCGGACGGCGCTTGTGTCCACAGCGCGATCGGCACCGGCGCAATTCCGCCCGGGGCGCGGGTCAGACATTTCGAAATTTTACCGCGAAACGGAATTATCTGGCTGTGGCACGGCGATGGTGAACCCGACCCGGCGCTCATTCCTGACTTTTCCTATCTCGATGCCACCGACCAATATGACTTCGTCGATGGCTATATCGAGTTGGATGCGAACTATGCGCTTGTCTCGGACAATCTGCTTGATCTCAGCCACGCCGAATTCATCCACCCCAACCTTTCCAGTCCAGGGTCCAACCGTCGCGTCCAACTGACGGTGGAGCAAGAGGGCAACATCGTCCACGCCCGCAACTGGCGCCCCAGTGAACCGACCACCGGTCTAATGCGGCTCGCGATGGAGAATCCCGACGACACAATCGATATGTGGTCGGACGTGACCTGGGCGCCACCCGCAGCGCTGACCGTGGAAGTCGGGGGCACCGCCAAAGGCGCCGACAGGTCTGCAGGGGTGACCACGCGCGCCGCCCATCTGATCACTCCGCAGACGGCGGAGCGCAGTCATTACTTCTGGAAGCTTGGCCGTACGTTCAATCGCGGTGACCAGATGTTTGGCGAACGGCTACAGCAAATGATCGCTGCCGCCTTCAGCAACGAGGACAAGCCGATGATCGAGTCGCAACAGCGAAATCTCGGGAACCTCACTCTTGCTGACCTGCATCCGCTTTACCTTCCAAGTGACGGGGGAGCGGCGCGCGCGCGCCGAGTGATGGAGCGCCTGGCGCGTGTCTGAAGCCGGATCGGCCCCACCAGCATTCCAGCCGGAAGCGGAATGTGCCGCAATCATGCTGCGGGCTTCGATCGTCCCCCGTCCGGGAAAGCAGTGCTTCGGCTTCCTTGCCCAGACCTGCTCATTCACTGTCGATGGAGAGAACTCATGATCGCAGTCCAACCCGTACTGGGACTTCATCATGCGGCCTATCGATGCCGCGATGCCGAAGAAACCCGCGCCTTTTACGAGGATGTCCTGGGCTTGCCGCTGACCCACCTCGTTCAATCAGACACCGTGCCGAGCACGGGCGCGTATTGCCCCTATGTTCATGTCTTTTTCGAACTCATGGACGGCTCGAGTATCGCCTTTTTCGATCTGGGCGACAATGTTGCCGCGCTTCCCTCGCCAAACACGCCGGATTGGATCAATCACATCGCATTTGCCGTCGAGACGGTCGAAGCTGTCAAGGCGATGAAGGAACGTCTGGAGGCGCACGGCATAGAAGTCATCGGTATCATTGATCACGAGATCATCCAGTCGATATATTTCTACGATCCTAACGGGATCCGTCTGGAGCTAACGGTGCAGACTGCAACGGATACAGAAATGCAGAAACATCGTTCGGTTGCGCACCAGCAACTCAGGGCTTGGCAAGTGCAGAAAATGAAAAATCGTGCAGCCGTCTCCGGGTAAAACCGCTACCAATCCGCCGGTGCTCTATCGGGGCAAGATCACCAGGGCACAAATCATACTGGTCACCTTCATTCTCTTAGCGTTGGTGATCGATGGTTTGGACGTGATGATCCTCGCGCTGATTGCGCCTAAGATTTTGGATGATTGGCAGATTTCAAAGAGCGCGCTCGCCCCCGCAATGGCCGCCGCGCTTGCCGGCATGGCGTTGGGCTCGGCGTTCGGCGGTTGGGCCGGAGACCGTTTCGGACGCCGCGTCGTACTGATCGGCAGCACCTTTATGTTCGGCGTTTGTACGGCATTTGCGGCCCTGTCGAGAGATGCCAATGACCTGGCGTTATTGCGATTATTGTCCGGAGTTGGTTTTGGGGCAGCTTTACCGAATGGCCTCGCACTCGCTTCCGAATGGATGCCAGCCCAACTTCGTCCCCGCATAGTTTCCATTCTGTCAATCGGTGTCCCGCTTGGAGGCTTCATTGGCGCGCCGCTGGCGATCGTGTTGCTGCCACTCGTTGGCTGGCGGGGGTGTTTGTTCGCCTGCGGCGCCTTCACATTGGTTGTGGCCATACTCATGCTGCGTGGCGTTCCGGAATCCGCTTCATTTCTGAAGGCGCGGGGACGACGGCAGGAAGCCGAGGCAATCAGCCTGAAAATTACCGGCAGCACCCAGTTGTATGATGCAAACGGCATCCCTGAAGAAAATGCAGCGCCCGGAAGTATATCTGGTGCTGACCTCAGCGAATCGCATCAACTGCTCAGCGCTGAAAACATACGCATGAACATTGGTGTTTGGCTATTCGCGTTCTTCTATTCCGCGATGAGCTATTCGATCGCGGCTTGGGCGCCGGTCATCCTGTCGTCGAACGGCATGTCACTTGATGAGGCCATCAGGGCCAGCTTCTTAAACAACGGGGCTGCAATCGTCGGCGCTTTGCTGCTGCCATCATTGCTTACGCGCTTTGGATCGCGTGCGTTGGTCATCGTCATGCTGATCATGTGTATGATTTTCATGGTCGCGATGATGTTCGTCCTGTCGAGCGAAGAGCTTGCAGAGAATGCTACAGCGCGCACGGTGATGATTTGCCTGATGACGGGACTGGGCGGAACCACTGGCCTGTGTGCATCATCACTCTACACACTGGCTTCGTTGGGCTATCCACCAAGCATTCGTTCCACCGGCGCCGGCGTCGGTCTCGCATTCGGCCGGGTCGGGGCAATCACGCTTATTGTTTCAGGTGGCTTCCTGCTCGACATCAGACAAGATGGGCTCGCGCTTTTGGGAGCTCTATGTGCCGGATTGGGGATATCGCTGATCGGCAACTTAATAATTGATCGCCATATCATGCCTTCACGCCCTTCGGCTTGATGACACTGGATGGCCCCCTGCCCCTAGGCAAATGACCCGCTACAATGACCGCTTGCTTTATTGGCGAGAGACTCGTGCTGCGACGTCGCATTGGTCCCATCGGCAGGCCCTCGACCATTTGCCGTGGCGCCGCTTCAGAACCGCCTTCGCGTTGTTCCCGACCGCTTCGCAAGGCTTGCGATGGCAGAAGCCAGCATCGAATTGTGTGCACGGTCCTGAAGGGACCGTAGCGAACCCGCCCGTTAGGGCCCTCCCCCGTATTGATAGCATTCTCACGCATCACATGCTGGGATCAAACATCTAAGTGCAAAATCCGACTGTCCGCAGAGCGCACATCGCGGCTTCCGTACTTGCGAGCCAATGGAAGCACGAGATAGTTTGGCAGAACGCACAAAGATGGGAAATGCGATGATATTGGAAGACTTCTGGTATGTGGTAGCAAAATCATCGGACGTCGGTCGGGAAATCGTCGCCCGAACGGTCTGCGGACGCCCTTTGGCGATCTATCGCACCTCGGACAGCTCCATTGCGATCGTCAACAACTATTGCTCTCACCGACGCGCACCGCTGTCGCTGGGAAAAGTCATCGGCGATACGATCGAATGTCCATATCACGGTATGCGCTTTGGTCCCGACGGTCGCTGCGTGCTGATCCCGTCGCAAGCCGACATACCTGGCCGGGCGAACATTCAGAGCTACCCTGTGATCGAGCGTTACGGGCTTGTCTGGGCGTGGATCGGTACGGCAGATGCCGACATCGGCAAGCTACCTTCGCTACCTTGGCGCGAGCAAGCTGACTGGGACCCAGACACAATCTATCACTATCACGTCAAGGCCAGTCACATGCTGATGACCGATAATCTGCTGGATCTCGGCCATGTTGCATTTATACATGCGGATACGGTTGGCTTCGATCCTGCTGCCCTGAAGGAAGACCCCCTGAAAACGGATGTTGAGGGTAACGCCGTGCGCAACAGCCGCGTCATTCCGAATATTGCGCCTAGCCCGAACGCAGTAAACTGGGGAGGTTTCAAGGGACTGGTCGAAAGGGCTTCGATTTCCACCTGGTACCCACCCTGCTATACCAGCATTCACTTCTGGACCCGTGATGAAACGACCTCGGTGGAGCTGCGCATTGATCATTTCATCACGCCGGAAACAGACCGAACGCATAATTACTTTATTGCCGTCACACGCAACTTCGGCGTGGGCGATCCGGCTGTCTCAAAGATGGTTTATGAAGACAATGATCGTGTCCACCAGCAAGATCTGGTCATCGTCGAAGCCCAGCAAGCGATGATCGACACTGTCCCTGATTATCAGGAAATGCCGATCAGGCAGGACAGGGGTCTCGTGCACGCACACCGTATCATGAAGCGGATATTTGATAGCCAGAATGTCAAGTCAGCCGCCTGAAGCCAGCGTCCCGACCGGCGTCACGTCGGTTGGGCGAGCGCTGTGCGAAGAACGCTTTTGAGCACCTTGCCGATAGGGTTTCTTTCCAGTGACGTCGGGGAGATGAAGATTTCCACTGGCACCTTGAACGCCGCCAATTTCCCGGCAGCGAATTCGCGCAGTTCGCCCGACTGAACCTCACTCCCCTCGGTGAGCACAACGGTTGCGACTGGCTCTTCTCCCAGCACACGGTGCGAGCGACCGTAAACTGCCACTTCCGCTACCAAAGGGTGCTCCAGCAGCACACGCTCTACCTCAATGCAGTAGATGTTTTCCCCGCCACGAATAATCATGTCTTTCGCGCGATCCACGATCGTCAGCATCCCATCGGCATCGACGGATGCAATATCACCCGTCCGCATCCATCCATTGACAATGGTCTCGCTCGTCGCTTCCGGTCGGTTGAAATATTCGCGCAGCATTGTGGGCGCGCGCAGAACCATCTCACCCGTCTGGCCAACCGCATCCGGCATCGGAACCAGCTTGCCGTCAATCAGCAATTGCATGGCCACGATCGGTATCGGGCGACCACAGCTGCGCGCCTTGGCTTCAAAATCGGTCCCAAAAGTGAGGGTCGCAATCTGCGTGCATTCGGTCTGACCAAAGCCGCTGGCGAGCAGCGCATACGGGAATAGTCGAGCCAGCCTTCCCGGCAACTCCGGCGGCGGCGCTGAACCACCCATGTTCAGCATTTTGACCTTTGCCGGGACATCGACCTCATCAGCCTGTTCAAGCAGGTCAGCAAGCTGGACAAATTGGGTGGGCACCCCGGTAAAGTGGGTGATATCATATTCACGCATCAACGTGGTTGCGACCGCAGCATCCCACCGTTCCTGAATCACGATGGTCGCACCGCGCGCGATCATGGGGATCAGCGTTCCGTGGCAGCCCCCCACGTGAAACAAAGGAATCGCCAGCAGTGCAACGATGCCGGGCGCCCCTGGCGCAAACCCCGACAAGTCGCCGTGCCGGCGATGATAGGCAAAGGCATCAATCAAGCTGACAGAGACGATGTTTTGGCATGCCGCGCGGTGGGTGCCAAGCGCACCTTTTGGACGCCCCGTGGTGCCTGACGTATAGAATATCGTTGCCGGGTCGTCAGGTTCAACGATGGCGTCCGGCAACGTGTCAGGCTGATTTTCCAGTGCCGCAGTCCACATCGTAGTGCGATCAAAGGCAGCAAGGTCCACGGCGATCACGTGGTCGACAGAGGGCAATGCGTCCAGGTCACCCAGACGGTCCAGCCGCACAGTGTCCGCGACCAGCACACACGCCCCGCTATCGTCGATACAAACTGTCATCTCCGGTCCGAGCAGCCATGCATTTATCGGCACGGCGATCGCGCCAATGGACTGCGTGGCCCAGAATGCAATCGACCATTCAGCACGGTTCTGCATTGCGATCGCAACGCGGTCGCCTTTGACCACCCCAAAGCGGTTGCGCAGCGCATGGGCAAATCGGGCAACTGCGATCAGATGCTCGCGATATGTCCACGATTGGCCCGACGAAGCAAAAAGCACGCGTTCAGGCCAACTCGCCGTGTCTTCAAGAAGGCTTCGCAAGGTCTTCGGTGCGCTTGCCCATATTACCAGATCGCCCAATGGATTGGCGAGGCGAGCCGTCTCGAACCGCGAACAAGCAGATAAGATCGGTGCAAGCTCCGACGCGACGGTCGGCTCGATCACACCATCAGTGAATTTTCCCATCCGAATTTCGCCTACCGCCGATTTTTCATCGTCTGTCTTGCGCACTGCTCTTGCACTCGAGGTGTCACGCACGATTGACCGGGCCCATCGTGCATCGCGCTGGCCAACTTTGGTTGTCACTCCCACGGTCCAGGCGCTTGCGACATGGTTCGGAAGCAGGGCATTAGAACGCATATCATAATTACATTACGCATCTCAATATCATATGCGGCCATTCGGGCGGCGGGCCGCCTGAACCTTCCTCTGCCGAGCCAAGGTCATAGAACGCGGCAAAGGAACCGGGCCGATGGCAGGAGAACGAATGGCGCCCAATGGGAGCAGTCGGCCGCAATGCTGGACATAGCCTCGATCCGGATCATTTCCCGAGGAGGAATCTGGGTTTTTGCGCCCGCGGTGCTGCCATCTCGGCGCTTAGAAAGCCCAGTTCAGAGAAATGTCGCGGGCGATGCTCGAACCCATCAGGGTGGAGACATGCGCTGCGCTTTTGCGTAGAGAAACCGGAATTGTGCCTCCAATCGAGGCGTCGAAGCCTATCGTGGGGGGGGGGCAGCGAACTGAGCACCGCCGCGCAATCTTTATGCGCATTGAATATTGGCGTAGCGAGCGCGTCGATCCCCGGCCGCGGATATTGGCGATCCTGCCCTTGCGGATGACGTCGAGTACATCGACCTTCGGTCGCCCCCTCAAGCGCCTTATGCTTTGCAAATTTTGGATGGTCCGTCGCGAGCATAAGTTAGTCGATTTCGAGATGGGCGGCGAAGACAGCCCGGTTGCGGACTGCAAGGGCAATGCCAAGCCAAGCCGGGCTACCACGGGGATCGCGGAGAGCGACTCCACGCGCATAACCGTTGGGCCGCGATGCCCCCGACGGCGGCAGGCATGTGGCTTTGGTCGTCGGGCGTAGCGTCGCCACGGCAAGCCGGTGTCAATGAGTGCCTGAGGGTGCCATGAGCTTTGGCTGCCGGCATGCCTGCGCGCCTTTGCGACATGCGACAATGGGGAAAGAGTGCCAGCACGTCCGAGCTTTGAGCGCCCCGACGGTCGTTACCGCAGCTTGCACTTTGTCCCGAGCATCAGTCACGCATCCTTCCAACAAGCCGCTAGACCGCTCTTGTTCAGATTACAGTTAGCGAAATCAATTTCGCAAACCGTAATTTGACTGGATTCCTCCGCTGCTTTCGAGCACAAAGTCTCGCCATACGACTGCCCATGGGAAAACATGATGAATGCGCGTGACGTCTTGAAATCGATGGCACTTTCGTCGGCAGCGGCGGCGTGGTGCCAGCCTGGGTCGACGAAGGCGAAGGCACAACATACAGCTGGGTGCAAATTGCAAACTGCGGCACGTCCCAACGTGCTTTTATCCGCAATGGGTGCATAATGTCTGTCAACCCCACCACGGCAGCCCGGGGCAACAGCCCTGAGAAGATGCATAACGGTTTCGGAAACCATGTCGCGACCGAAGCGGCGCCCGGGGCGCTACCAGTCGGACGCAACAGCCCCCAATGCGTGCCGTTCGGGCTTTACACCGAGCAGCTGTCGGGTACCGCGTTCACCGCACCGCGTGCGCACAATTTGCGCAGCTGGCTTTACCGGCTGCGTCCCTCCGCCATGCATTCGCCGTTTCGTCCGCTCGCGGGCGGCACGCTGATGCGCTCGGCACCGTTCGATGAGGCGGTCCCTCCCCCCAACCGGATGCGTTGGGATCCG
This sequence comes from Sphingopyxis sp., assembly GCA_032154175.1. Lineage (GTDB taxonomy): Bacteria > Pseudomonadota > Alphaproteobacteria > Sphingomonadales > Sphingomonadaceae > Sphingopyxis. Next base: position 60,725 of record JALDYH010000003.1, read on the forward strand.
CTGCCCGCCCCCAAGGCGGCGAGCGACTTCATCGACGGTCTCGTGACCTATGGCGGAAACGGCGATGTCGGAAGTTCGCGAGGCGTCGCTATCCACGTCTACCACGCGAACCGCTCGATGGAGCGTCGCGCCTTTTTCAGCGCCGACGGCGAAATGCTGATCGTCCCAGAACTGGGTGGGATCGAGCTTGTGACCGAACTTGGCCGCTTTCTTGTCGAGCCCATGCAGATCGCAGTTATTCCCCGCGGCGTGCGTTTCCGAGTGGTGCTGACCGAGGGCACCGCCAGAGGCTATGTCTGCGAAAACTATGGCGAACCTTTCCGGCTTCCTGACCTCGGCCCGATCGGCGCCAACGGCTTGGCCAATCCGCGTGATTTCGAAACGCCCGCTGCCTGGTTCGAGGATGATGAGCAGGGCTGGTCGCTGATACAGAAGTTCCAGGGCAGCCTATGGGAAACCAGTTTGCCGCATTCGCCGTTCGACGTCGTCGCCTGGCACGGAAATCTGGCACCCTATCGCTACGACCTGCGACGGTTTAACACGATCAACACGGTCAGCTTCGACCATCCCGATCCCTCGATCTTCACAGTATTGACCTCCCCGAGCGACACGTCAGGTAGCGCGAATTGCGACTTCGTGATCTTCCCGCCCCGTTGGATGGTAGGAGAGGACACGTTCCGACCACCATGGTTCCATCGTAACGTGATGAGCGAATTCATGGGTCTGATTCATGGCGTTTACGACGCCAAGGCAGAGGGGTTCCAGCAGGGCGGCGCTTCACTTCACAACTGCATGAACGGGCACGGTCCGGATCGTGACACATACGAAGCCGCAATATCGGCCCGCCTCCAACCAGTCAAAATCGAAGACACGATGGCGTTCATGTTCGAGAGCCGCAACGTGATACGTCCCACACGATGGGCACTGGAATCCCCAACCATGCAAATCGACTATGACCAATGCTGGTCGGATTTCCGCAAGGCCGACCTTAGTGGTGGGCAAATGTGATTCTGCAGCCCAGCAGTGACGTTGAAGCCATCGACGCGATACATCCCGGATCCACCTTACCGGGTTGAAAACTGAAATCGCCAGGCGCTTCCGCGTCTAGTTGAATGTTATCGTTGCTGGCGCTCCCAAAGGAAGGATCCAACGCAAACCGGGTCGCAGGGTCGAGCGCACGGAAATATGGCTGCTGGCCACCACGGACCCCGCCATTGACGAGCAATTGCGCCGGTTACGACGATCGAACAAAACTGACAGCGTCCATCGGGCTTATCGACTGCCTCCCGGAGAAAAAGGTTCGGGGAGAACGAAGTCCTTAGCTGGGTCGCAGCGGCTGCGGCACCTGCCGCAGCCACCGATCACCATGAGGTTGTACAGCAGAGCTATTGGGCAATTCCGGGATGGATTGCCGGGATGGCGATCATGGCTGCGCGCGGTTGACCGTCATCAAGTTAAAACTTGGGGACAGTTGGCGGCGGCCGCTATTTCCTCCTCGATGCGCTGTTTCAACAATGCCTTGGCTGTTGCCGGCCCTGCATCGATGTCAAAAAATGCCCCATGCCGTGTTTCCTGAGGATAACGCCGGAGAATATCGGCCTGCGCGACGATCATCGGCAGATCCTGCTCCTCGAAAGCAAAACGCCTGAGCTCTCCCAGTTTTGCGCGAACCTCATCGTTGCTTCCGTTGTCCAACGGGCGCCGTGTCGCCTGCCGCGCCGCAGCAATATAATAAGTCGTGCTATTCTCGTCTTCGGGCGTCAGCAAATGAGCGCCAAAAATTCCAGCGCCCTCCATCGGGTCAGCACCGGAACCGGTCATTAGGGCGTCGTTCACCAGCGTAGACGGCAGATTCCACCGAATTTTGTTCCACATATCGCCGCGCTCTGCGCCATCATTGAGCATCATCGCGAAGACCGAGGGGACGGGTATATCCCGCGAAACACGGCTGACCGCGACGTGAGAAGCGGACTTTTCCAGCTCGATTTCGGCACGGGCGCCTTCGGCATTGCCAAGCAATCCATCGTGCAGAAACGAGATATGACTTAGATCAAGCAGATTATCGATCAACAACCGGTAGTCGACCGGCATGCGGATCACATCACGGCGCGTGACCGTTAGTCCGGTATCGGGGGCGAGAAAGCTGAAATCCGGGATCAGCGCAGGATCAGCCTCCGCCTCGCCCATCCATATCCAGACCAGCGTATCGCGCTCAATCGTTTCATAACGGCGTACGCTGGCCTTCGCGGGGATACGGCCCGATGTGTGTGGGTTGCGAATGCAGGATCCATCTTCCCCGAATTCCAGTCCATGATAGGAACAAGCGATACCACCGGGAATGAGCCGCCCCAAACTGAGCGGTGCGAAGCGGTGGGGACACATATCGCGCAGGGCAACGACCGCTCCCGCCTCGCCGCGGAAAAGCACGATATCATCGCCCAGAATCCGGCGGGAACCAATCTTTCCAGTCTCAAGATCATCGCCCCACGATGCGACATACCAAGCGTTGCGCAAAAAGAGTGATGTCATCTGCGTTGCTCCCAAATCTTCGGCCCGGGCCCATCAGGATCCGCCGTTGCCCGGTGTCCGAGTCCTCGCCGACGAGCCAATTAGCCGGAGAGGTCCGGATCCGAACTTAATCCCGAGGTCCCATCTATTTGCAGGGCGTAACGGATAAGCTGCGCCAGTGTGAAAATGGCCTTTTCGTCGGGGATCACTTGGCCTTCGAAATCCAACCGCCCCGAATTCCAATTGTAACAAGAGAACTCGAGCATCGAAAGGAGCGCCGACGCGCCCAGCTTTTCGTCAATATCTGCGCACTTGCCGCGCCGCTTTTGCTCCGCAATCCGCGCCGAAAAGCGGCGTATCCCGGCCGCACGAATGCCTCTCCAGATTGCGGCGACTTCTTCATCGGCAATCCCGATCTCGAACAGACCGGACACCACGCCGTAAAAGTCCCTGAACGTATTCCAATACACAGCGATTGCAGAATCGACGATGAACCCCGCTTTTTCGCCAGCTTCGCCTATTTTCGGTTCAAGTTCGCTCAAGCGAGCAAAAAATACATCCACTGCCGCCGAAAATATGTCCTGCTTGTTATCGAAATATCTATAAAACACCCCCACGGCTTTGCCAGCCTCTTTGCAGATGTCCGATATCTTGGCGTCGCGATAATGTTGGCGGCTGAACACCACGATGGCAGCTTGAACCAGCGCCGATCGCGTTGCGATTGCCTTGCGCGTCGGCTGCGCTGGTTTCGCGGCTGAACTCATCAGTTATCTCGAACTCTGCTAATAGGACGTCAATTTCCGAATGGCTCATTTTGCCCGACAAATGCCGTGACGATGCTGAATTCAGCCCGGTTAATCAAGCTGGTTGAACGGCACATCGCGATCGATCCTCACATCGCCAGGCAAGCCCAACAAGCGTTCGCCGATCAGGTTCAACAGAATTTCTTCGGTACCCCCGCCAATCCGCGTGCCTGGTGCTTCGAGCAGATCGAAGATGAGCTTGCCCCCCAATTCTGTATCGACGCCGCCGTCTGCGGCATTGAGATCAAGCGCCAGACTGCCCATCTCGAACTCGCGGTTCGCATCGACAATCTTTATGATCGATGCTTCCGGACCCGGCTCGCGCCCCTTCGAAACCGCGGTCATGACCCGTTCCATGGTGTGTTCGATCGCCATCTGATCGCAGTAGAAATATGCAAGTTTCTCGCGCACGGCAGGATTTGTGATGGCCGGCGCTCCATCAAGTTCGCAGGTGCGGGCAAGCTGGATCAGCGGCATGACATCAGGGAAGAACATGCGACCAACCGAAAGACGCTCGTTCATCAGCATCGTAAGGGCAACTTTCCAACCGGAATTCAGCGGCCCGATCAGTGCATCGTCTGGAACATAGACGTCGTCAAAGAACACTTCGTTGAAACTTGCTGCGCCGGTAATCTGCCGAATGGGTCGCGCCGTTACGCCCGGGGCCGACATGTCCAGTACGAACGTTGACAGTCCGGCATGCTTAGGAACCGTGGGATCGGTACGGGCCAGCAGAAGTCCAAATTGCGAGAGATGCGCGTAGGATGTCCAGATCTTCTGTCCGCTGACACGCCAGCCCCCCTCAACCCGGACAGCTTTTGTCCGCGCCGCAGCCAGATCCGAACCGTTTGACGGTTCCGAAAACAGCTGGCACCAGATTTCCTGCCCCCTGATCAGGGGTGGAAGATAGCGTTGCTTTTGCTCCGCACTGCCGAAGATACGCAAGGCTGGCGAACAAATACCCAATCCGATCATGAAATGAATGCCGCTCGGTACATCGTAGCGCGCTTCTTCCTGGTCGAAGATCAGCTGCTCAGCGATCGTGCCACCGCCTCCGCCATATTCCTTTGGTAGCAAGATTCCGGCAAAGCCCGCTTCCGCTTTCTGTGTCTGCCAGCGACGTGTCTCCGCCAGATCGGCATGCAACACCGAATCCCGCGCCTTGCCTTCAACGAGCAGCTTCGCATGCTTTCCCAGAAAGGCCTGGACACGTTCGCGATAGGCCCGCTCTTCGGGGGTATCTTCAAAGTCCATTTCAACCAGCCCCCTGCAGGCCATCAACGCGATCCATCACGCTCTTGGCCCAATACTGTGTCGTCCCGCCCGCCAATTCGATCGCCTTCGCCCTTCGGAGGAACAGATGACTATCCACTTCCCAGGTGAACCCCATGCCGCCATGGATCGCCATTGCCTCGCGCGAAGTGAATGCGAATGCGCGCGTCGCCGACAGCCGCGCGGCGGCAGCGGCCATTTCCAGTTGCGGCGATTTGGCGGAAGCGGCCCACAGCGCGTAATAACAGTTTGATCGCGCCAGCTCGTTGAGAATGAACATTCGCGCCAACTTATGCTTGATCGCCTGATAGGTGCCGATCTGCCTCCCAAAGGTTTTGCGTTGAAGGGCGAAGTCGCGTGCTTGCAACATGCAGGCAGTCGATCCGCCAAGCTGTTCGAACGCCATCAGAACATCGACGCGCGCGGCAAGCGTCGCGGCCGATGCAGTATCAAGCATCAGGGGCGCATTGCCGCATAAGTCGATTCCTTGAGTTGATAAGGTTGCGCGGCCGAACAGAGGATCAATTGCAGGCAGCGAACGACGCTCGACATCCACTGTACTCAAATCGATGACTGCCGCCCGCCGTTTGCCATCCTCGTCATCCTGCGCGATCACGAAGAGCAAGTCGGCAATCGCGCCGCCCACGACCGGAGCATCGACAAGTTCCACAGTCGCGTCCTTGAGCCGAACACCGGCATGGACTCGGCTGGGCGTGCGTGCGAGATCGAGAAACGCCGCGACCTTGTTGCCTTCCAAAATCCCTTCGAGTTGCGACCGCACCTCGCCTGTCGTGTATTCAGCGAGCAGAGGCAGCGCCACTCCGATAGTCATAGCATAGGGCACAGCGGCCAGGGACCGCCCGAGCGCCTCAGCGATGACGCACGTGGACTCGATCCCCAATCCAATCCCACCCTGGTCTTCGCCAAGGTCTCCGACCAACCATCCGAGCCGGCCGAGTTCCTGCCAAAGTTCCGCGTCATAAGCGCATTCACCGTCCACGACGGCCCGGGCGCCCTTCAGCCCGCCGCGCGCTTGCAGTATCCGATCGATTTCATGACCGATCTCGACCGCTTCGTTAGATAACTCGAAGTTCAAGAACCGTGCTCCTGAGGGTTGTGATACGATTACAATCGGTCCTGGTTGGTCAGCAAAACCGCTCCGGCAGACATGAACCATCCTCCGTTGCCCAACGCGAAACTGACCTTCGCACCGGGAACCTGAGCCGGTGCAATACCCCGCATCTGCCGGATGGATTCCTGCAGGACGAACATGCCGTACATGCCGGTATGGGCATAACTTAACCCGCCGCCGTTGGTGTTGAGCGGCAATTTCCCGCCGGGCGACGTATGGCCATCGCGAATGAAGCCCGCCGCCGCTCCCGGTTCGCAAAAGCCAAGATCTTCCAGCCCATACAGAGGGACGTGCGCGAAAGCGTCATAGATCATCAGATGATCGACATCTGCCGGGGACAGGCCCGCCGACGCAAAGGCTTGCGAGCCTGCATCGCGAAAGCCGCGCGACGAACGATAGTCGGCCATCTGGCTGATCAGCGTGGTCTCGCACCCCTCTCCACTGCCCGCGATATAGACGGGCGCTGCAAAATCCTTGGCACGCTCTGCAGAAGTGACAATCAATGCACCGCCTCCATCGGAGACCAGACAACACATCGGCAAGGTGAAGGGATAGGCGATCTGGCGATCCGCCAGAACGCTCGCGACATCCACCTGATCCTTCAGCGTGGCCCGCGGGTTGAGCGCTGCCCAGCGCCGCTGGGCGACGACAACTTCGGCCAAGGCATCCACCCCAAGCCCATAAGCATGAAGATAACGCATCGCGGTCAAGGTGAATAACGTTGGCGCCCAGTTGGTTCCGTACGGGGTCTCGAACTGTCCCTGAGGGGTGCCGGGCGGGTAATGGGGCAGCGGAAGCGCGCCAATTCCCGAGCGTCCGCTTTCGCCGTGCGTGATGAGCACAGTGGTGCACATCCCGGCCATGATGGCGGCGGTTGCATGGCGCAGATGAAGCAGGAAGGAACTGCCTCCCACGCTGGTCCCATCGATCCAGCGCGGGCGGACACCGAGGTGTGCCGCCACGGCCACGGGAGATTCCTGCGCAGTCGCGATGCCGTCGATATCCGATGGCTTCAATCCGGCATCCGCCATGGCATTCAGGGCTGCGTCGATATGAAGGCCGATCTGCGACAGGCCCGGCACCTTGCCCAGGCTCGTCGTCTCGGCGGCCCCGACGATGGCATGTTGCAAAACAGTCATCAGACGTCATCCGGCTTGAAGAGCGGCAGAGATATCCCATCGGCTACCGGCTTGAATGTCACGCGCAGCGGCATATCGAGTTTCAGCGCCTCAGGATCGGGGGCACATTCGACGATGTTCGTCATCATGCGAGGCCCTTCTTCCAGGGTCACGACGGCAATCACGAATGGCGGCTCGAACCCGGGCGCGGGCCGGTGGTTGATGATATAGCTGTAAAGCGTCGCTCGTCCCGATGCGTCCAAGCTGGAAACGGAACGCGAACCGCAACTTGGGCAACTGTTCTGGGGCGGGAAATAAACCCTTTGGCACCCCGTGTCGTCACACTGCTGTAGTAATAGCCGCCCCTGAGCCGTACCTGCCCAGAAATCCGCCGTTTCTGGCGTCGGTACGGGCAATAGAACCTCACCGCTCATTCCTTTGCGAGCCCCCTCTCCATCGACATGAACGCCTCATCGGCACCGAGATTGAGCGCCGCCGATGCGCCATTGAGTTCAGCGTCGGTCCACTGGCGCCCATCGTTGCTCACTGTGGTTGCGATCCGCCATCCGTCGTAGCGACGCACGATATCGCCCTGCACGCCATAGACTTGGCCCGACGGAGCGGGACAATCACTGCGGCAGAGCCATGAAACGACAGCCGCCACGTTGTCCGGATCGAAATAGTCAAAGCTGCCATCGGCGGGACGGGCCACCACATCAGCGGCGCCAGGCACGCCTTCGGTCATGCGCGTGCGACCGCCAGGCCCTACGGCATAAACCCTGACACCCAGTCGGCCGTGCAATTCGAGATGATTGACGTGGGCCAGGGTAGCAATCCCGGCCTTGGCCACGGCATAGCTTGTTTGCCCGACATTGCCGTGCAGCCCGGCGATGCTGGTGGTATGGATGAGGACGGCATCGGTCGGCCCATTTACCGCCTTTTCCTTCCAGTGGGCGGCGGCATGTCGCGCCATGCAGAAATGCCCCTTGAGATGCACTTGGATAACGTCGTCCCAATCCCGCTCCGCCATATTGACGAACATACGGTCACGAAGATTCCCGGCGTTGTTGACAAGAATATCGAGTCCGCCAAACTCGGCGATTGCCCGCTGAACCAGTGCTCCGGCGCTATCAAAATTTGCGACATCGGAATAGTCGGCAATCGCCGACCCTCCTGCCGATCGAATTTCTTCGACCACCTGAAGGGCTGGATCATCCCCATCAGTCGACGGTATGTCATTGACGATTACCCATGCACCTTGGGCGGCGAGGCGTTTGGCATAGGCCGCGCCCAGTCCTCGTCCCGCTCCGGTAACTATGGCGGCGCGACCATTAAGTGACTTGGACAAAGCCCTCTCCTGAAAATGAACTCATATTCATTTTATGAACCAAATTCCCGCTGTCAAGCCCAAGACGATGCTGTCACCCGGTCTCAGCGCCCGCATCTCCCGGACGTTCAGATATCGAGGATCAGATCGGCTGAGCACGATCTGGAACAGCACACCGCAATCTGCATGTTCGAGGCTTTTTCAGCATCGGTCAGTACCATGTCGCGATGGTCGGGATCACCCTGGATCACGGGCGTCAGACAGACGCCGCACACCCCCGCCTCGCAGGAACGGGGAACCGCAATTCCGGCTTCCTGCAGGACTTCGAGGATTGTCCGGCCAACCGGCACCGGAAACGAGCGGCCACTACGCCGGGCATGGACAACGAAGGGCGCTCCTGCATCGACATGCTGCGCTGCGAACCTCTCGATATGGACATTTTTGGGATTCCAGCCCTGCCTTGCCGCGGTAGCTACAACATCGTCGATAAGGCCCACCGGACCACAACAATAGAAGTGAAGTTCATCAGATGGAGCCGCCAGGACCCGCGCGGCATCGAACCGTCTGCTTTCCGCCACATCTCCGAAATAGAACAGGGCATCGGGGACCAATGCCGCAATCTCATCCACGAATGCGGCGCGACTCCGGGTGCGGGTCGCATAATGAAGTTCGAACGGCCGCTGCAATGCACAGAGGCGGTAAGCCATCGCAAGAATCGGCGTCACACCGATCCCGCCGGCTATCAGGATGCTCCTGCCCGCCTCTTCTTCAAGGGCGAAGAGATTACGCGGCACACCGATCCATACAGTGCTGCCTCTGTCCAGCCTTTCATGCATCGCCTCAGAGCCGCCACGAGATTGGGACTCACGCAAGACACCTAATCGATACTCGTCTTGCCTGCCCGGATTGCCGCACAGCGAGTATTGCCGGACCAGTCCGTCCCCCAAGTCCACATCGATATGCGCGCCCGCCTCAAAGGCTGGCAAGAGGCTTCCATCCGCTGCCCCCAGACGAAACGAAATCACGTCCTCCGCTACCTCGACCCGCCCCAGAACCCGGGCTTCGATCCAACCTGGCCGGGAAGCTGTAATGGTGCTGGCAATTTGGGATGCTGGCCGCGCTTTGGCAGCCACAAAACGAAGCGGCAGCTGCGCAAAGGAATAGATCGTGTTGTTCAGCGCAACGACCGGCTCGCCCGCTTCTATCCGTTCGACACCTTCGACCAGCGCCTCAGCGATCAGTTCCATCTCCATTTTCGCCAAGTGCATTCCCACGCACATGTGGATGCCGTGTCCGAAGCCGAGGTGATCCGCCGCAGGGCGCGAGACGTCGAAACGGTCGGCGTCGGCGTAATGGCGCTCATCCCGGTTGGCCGCAGCAAACATCATATAGGCCCGCGCGCCCGCCGGCAGCGAAATCCCACCAATCTGGGCATCGGCAGTCAAGGTACGCGAGAACAACCGGATCGGGGAACCCAGTCGGACCGCTTCATCGACGGCGTTGGGAATCAAATGCGGATCACGCTTCAGGCGATCGAACTGGTCAGGATTGCGAGCCAGCTGGTAAAGGAGCTGGCCGGTAGCGGATATCGTCGTATCGAGGCTTGGGTTTATATAGTCCCGTATCAGCTGCGGGCCAAATTCGGGTGGGATTTGTCCGCTTTTGACGAGTTTCTGAATGCGCGCTGTCCAACTCCCGGGGGAGAACCGATCGGCCGCCAGAGCGTCCGCGATCCAGGCGCGCATTTCCTTGACCAGCTCAAGACCCTTGCGCCCACGCGCATTCTGAACCCCTTGGATATCGAAGGAAGCAGCCCCCCACGTCAGCATGTTGCCGCGACCGTCCTCGGGCAGACCCACCAGATCGCGCACGACATTGACCGGCAGAACACGCGCCAGATCAACCATGCCGTCGAAACTGTCATGCGTGGTTAGCTGTTCGATAACTGCCCTAATTGTAGCAGCCATGCGCGGACGAACTGCTTGAAGCGCCGCAGGATAAAGCGGCGGCGCCATCGCCTTGCGCAGCTCATCGTGGAATGGAGGATCGGATGCTAGGGTATTGCCGCGAAGGAAAGCGCAGCCTGCATCATCTCCTGCTACCCCCTGTGCCGATGAATAGGTCTGCCAATTGTGCAACGCACGTCGGACTTCCGCATAGCGGGTAATGGCGTAGGCGCCATGCACCGGCAACCACACCACCGGACCAATATCCCGCATTGCGGCATAGTGACCCCAAGGCTTCTGAATGAACTCGTCGGCAAAAAGGTCGGCATCATAGACCGGTGCGCCCGCCAGATTGGACCTTGCGCGCGGCCCCGGGCCATCGGTTTGAGAATAAGGACAACTCACGGATCGGACACCGGCGATGCCGCGACCGCCACCTGGTTGTCGGCACCGCTCCCAGACACATTGCGTTCAGCCCGCCTTGCAAGCAGGCGAAGGATCTGCACACCTCCCGAATCGGTGGCGATCATCATGTCCCGAAAGCCCGGACGATGGTCGCGCTCGATCAGCCGCTCGATGCGCTCAAGCGCGACACGATCCTCATCGAATGCCTTGTTGCCCATCGCCGTCAAGTCATCATCGATCTGTTCGTCATCAAGGCCCACATCCCGCGCCATGACCCAGAAATAGTGCGTCGTCGTCTTGGTTTCCGGAGTCATGCAGTGGATGATGTGTCGGTGAAACACCTTCGGCGGATCGGATGAATCGGTGTTCCGGGTTCGCCCCACGCTGATCGCAGGACCCGGCACTTCTGACATCACCAAGCGATCGATCGGACGGCGCAGGCCTGCTGCAGCGACAATGCTCCCTGGAACTGGAGCATCGGTGTGCATCACGGTCGAATAGAGCATGTCGCCTTCAACCCTGACGTCAGCTTGCGCTTCAGCATGCGCAGCGCTGCCGATGGCATCCCCGTGGAGAAACGGAAAGTGCGTCAGGTCCAGCAGATTTTCGTGAAGGCCAAGATAGCTCGCGCGCATGTAGAAGTAGCCGCCAACCGACTTCCACCCATCTTCGACCAGCCAAGGTTGCTGGTAAAGTTTCCCGTCGTCCGGCTCCCCATCACCCATCCAGATCCAAACCAGTGGCCCTTGTTCGACCACGGGATAGGCGCGAATCCGGATGGACCGCGGAGCCGAGCGCAGCGATGGTACGTGCGCGCACGATCCGTCCGGCGCATATTCGAATCCGTGGTAACCACAAACAATCCGGTCGCCGTTGAGACAGCCCTCCGACAACGGATAGGAACGATGCGCGCACCGGTTCTGAAGCGCCACCACTCCCCCGTCCTCGCGTCGATACAGCACGATATCCTGCTCGAGGACCAACCGCTGCAGAGGCTCGCGGGTAAGTTCGTCGGCGAACGCCGCAACATACCATTCATCACGAATCAAGGGCGTGTTGCGATCGGCTAGGCCCGGCTGACCGATGGCAGCGTCTGTCGTGGTCATGCAATCCCTCCAACCATTGAATCACAAATATCATAATCTATTTACGTATATCAATATCTTTCTGCCCGAGCTGCAGGCCGGGTTTCGCTCTCCTGCTAAAGGCAGCAAGACCTGAAGTGGCGGAACGCCCGTCCAGCCAAACACCGACATTTAGGGCTAGGATTCAAGGTATAATCTAGCATAGCCGCGAGCCCCTGAAGCAAAAATCGGACTCGCCCCGGCCTCCGTTCTGCACAAGATTGCGCAGCGGGGTTGATAGGCGGACAGTTGACAAAAATGAATTTGCATTCATTATTACGTGCAGAATCAGCCATGTCTTAACGTGGCGTCGAGCAGGCAAACTGCTTATGGTGGACGGGAGAGAAGCCATTTCTGCGACGGCACTGAATGCGACCGGGCTTATGGACTTCAAGCCGAAGGACATTACCGCACGTGTCGATATTGACGAGGCGCTGCTCTATGCTTTGAGCATCGGCATCGGTCGCGATCCGCTCGACCCGAGGCAATTGCGTCTGGTTTATGAACGGGATTTGCAGGTTTTTCCAACCCTGGCTCACATCCTGGCGACCGATACATCATGGATGGACGATCCGGCTATTGGCGTTGACAAGGCTATGCTTGTTCATCTGGCGAGCCGCCTGGAAATCCAGACGCCACTCCCACTTGAAGTGGACATGATCGGCAGGACGCAGATCGAGGCCTTGTATGATCGCGGCGGTGACCGCGGTGCAATCGTGAAGATCGTGTGCCGTCTCAACCGGCAAAACGACGAGCTGCTGCTGGCCACTGTGCGCGAAACCTTTCTGCTTCGTAGCAATGGCGGCTTCGGTGGGGAACCGCCGCCACCGCAGGATCGCGCTTTGCCTGGGCGCGCGCCCGATTTGCGGATTCCTCGCACGATCATGCCGCAGGCCGCGTTGCTTTACCGCCTGAATCTCGACCGCAATCCGCTCCACGTTGACCCTGAAGTGGCGCAGCGCGCCGGCTTTGCCGTACCGATACTGCATGGTGCTTGTACTCAGGCGATCATCGCCGATGTCTTGCTCGAAACACTCGCGGACTACGATGTGAAGCGGCTTATCGAATTGGATGCGACCTTTCGCGCTCCGATCTGCCCCGGCGACACCCTGGAAGTGCAGATCTGGCGAGAGGGGGACGGACGCATCGCTTATCAAGGCGTCGAAAAGACGCAGGAGCGCACCATCATCGTAGGCCGCGCAGCGTTCTTGAACTGAACGAACCATGGGGAGTCTTCCAGGAATGGCCAATTCGCTGGCGATGTCTACACCATATGACGTCCTTGATTTTCCGGGCTCCCCCCTGGAAACGAAAACTGTGCTGCGGGGCGGGCATGAACTCAAGATATGGGTAAACGCGCCCGATACCTTACGCGATGTGCTGCTGCTGGGACGGGAATGGCCTGACCAAGAACTTTTCGTAGCAGGCGAAGCGCGATGGACATATGCCGAGCATCTGAATGCGGCCACCCGCTTCGCCAATGTGCTGCGCGGTCCCCTTGGTTTGTCGAAAGGCGACCGCGTCGCCATTGCGATGCGCAACATGCCGGAATGGTCCGTCGCCTATTGGGGTAGCATCCTGGCCGGCTGTGTCGCCGTGCCGATCAACGCCTGGATGCTCGGAGCGGAAATTGACTATTGCCTGACCGACAGCGAGGCAAAGGTTCTGGTGGCGGACTCAGAACGCCTCGAACGATTCGAGCCGTATGCCGCAGCCAGCACCATAGCGCACCGGGTGGCCGTTGACGGATCCTTGCGCGCCGGTGAAGTTTCGCTGACATCCTTGCTGAACGCGGTGGGCGACGAATTTCCGGAAGTGGACATTCGATCCGAAGACGCGGCCACAATTTTCTATACGTCGGGAACAACCGGCAAGCCGAAGGGCGCGCTAGGCACGCATTTTGCTGCATGCCAGAACATTCTGTGCAACGCCGTGCTGGGTGCCAACAGCCATATCGAGCGAACCGGTTCCCTTGATGGCTTCACGGTCAAGCACCCAGGGCGCTCCACCTTGCTGACGATTCCGCTTTTTCATGTCGGTGGATGCAACGGCTCCCTCGTCTACGCCATGTTTACGGGTGGGCGCCTGATCTTCATGGACCGTTGGGATACCGCGCAAGCGATGAATCTCATCAAGCGTTATGACGTTGAGCAACTTTTCGGAGTTCCCGCCCAGTTCGTTCAGGTTGCCGAAATGCTGGAGCAGCTACCGCACGACGAGGTTCCATCGTCGATCGACTATATGGTCATGGGCGCCGCCCCACCGCCGGTCGGACTGTTCGAACGACTCCAGACTCTCTTCCCGAATGCCGTTCTGGTCGTCGGTTACGGCCAGACCGAATGCACCCAGGTCGTTTGCGGATCAGTCGGCAAAAATTTCAAGGCGTACCCCAAGAGCTGCGGCCACCCCCTTCCGGTCGTGCAGGTGGCTATTCGTATCGATGGCGCGATTATCGCTCCATCCGAGTTGGGAGATCGCGCGGGCGAACTCATGATCCGCGCACCACACGTCGCTCAAGAATATATCAACAGGCCGGAAGCGACGGAGGAAACCTTTGCCAATGGATGGCTGGCCACGGGTGACATCGTAACAATCAATCCGGAAGGCTTCATCTCCATTGTCGATCGGGCGAAAGACATGGTCCTCCGCGGCGGTGAGAACATCTACAGCATCGAGGTTGAGCAAGCCCTGTACTCCTACCCTGGAGTGGTAGAGGCCGCAGTCTATGGCCGCTCTCACCCGGTACTCGGTGAAGAGCCGGTCGCCACCGTATATCTCGTGCCTGGTTGCTCGGTATCTGACCAGGAGCTGCGCGAACATGTTCGTGGCCGCCTCGCGCACTTTAAGGTTCCAGCCGAAGTCTTCTTTGTCGATGAGCCCCTGCAGCGCAATGCCAACGGCAAAATCCTCAAGGCGCCTTTGCGGGCCAAGGTGGAGAACGATCGACCCAGCACATGAGAACAGGGCTTGGCCGCATTCTGATGCCCATTCGCCGAAAGAGATTGGGCTGTCCGGCATGTCACGGCGCGAAGAGAATGGACAAAACCAATTTTCACAATTAATAATCGAATTACGTTGAATCGCAAAAATGCGACGGCCTTGCTCCGAGTTGAAACTGATCGCTACCTGGGGAGGATGAAATGAAGCGAACGCTACTTTTAATGTCGGCGGCACTGCCAACCTGTATTTGGGCCACCGCTGCGGCTGCCCAATCCACCAATGCTACGGGGGACCAAGCCGATAGCGCGTTGGCGGATATCGTGGTCACCGCTCAAAAACGGGCGGAAAATCTGCAGAAAGTTCCGATCGTCATTACCACGGTCGAACCGTCGAGACTCGCCGAGGCGGGTGTTCGCACCACGCAGGAACTCAATGTGGTCGTGCCGGGTGTTAATTTTCGCACCTCGCTTGGCGCGTTCCAGCCCTTCGTTCGCGGAATCGGGACGTCGGCCGCAACCGTCGAAAGCCCGGTCGGCCTGTATATTGACGGCGTCTATTTTCCACAGCAGCGTGAGGGGTTGCGGGACCTGACCGACGTCACCCAGTTGGCGGTGCTGAAGGGGCCACAAGGCACATTGTTCGGTCGCAACGCGACGGGTGGTGTCGTACAGATCACGACCCGGACGCCCAGCCAGGATCCGGAAGCCGAAATAAGGCTGAGCTACTCCAACTATGAAACGATCGATGCCAGCACCTATGTCGGCGGCGGGGTCGGTCCGATTGCCGCCAGCGTTGCCCTTGCATACTCCACGCAGGGCGATGGCTGGGGCACGAACTCGGTCACCGGCACCGACACCTATCGGCTGTACCATGCCTTTTCCGTTCGCTCGAAGCTCGTTTTCGATCCTGGCGAGGACACCCGCCTGGTCATTTCCGGCGATTTCATGGATCGCAAGGAGAGCCGCGCTCCGTGGCTGAAGCCATATGAGGACACCACGACACTCCCACGGATCGCGCCGGCGCCGAACGGAGGAAGCGCTTGGGACGCCGGCCTTGCCGTAGATTCGCTGAACCGGACCAAGGCAGGGGGCACCTCGTTAACGCTCACGCATGATTTCGGGGGCTCGGAGCTGACCTCCATTTCCGCCTATCGCAAGGGCAAGTTTACCGGGGTTTTTGACAACACCGCCGGAGCCATTCGGGGGCAGGATTTCCTTTTCATCGTCCCGTTCAAGAGCTTCAGCCAGGAGTTGCAGATTGCGTCACAGCCTGGCGGTCCGCTGACTTGGACAGCGGGCGTGTACTATTTCCACAACGACAACCGTAACGATCCCGTCTTTCTCAATCTTTCCGGCCCGCTTTCACCGCTGCCAACCACGCCGGGACGAATAACGATTTCGTCTCGCGAGCTCACAGAGTCGATTGCGGGTTTTGCCCAAGCGACCATCAATGTCCTTGATACCACCCGGCTTACGGTTGGCGCGCGCTACACGTATGAGAAGCGGAAATTCAACGGACAGCAGGACGTCACCCTCAACAACGGGACATTCATCCCTGGCGCGCTGATCCGGGGTAAGGTTTCGACCGATCGTCCGAGCTGGCGTGTTTCTGTCGAACATGATTTCTCGGAACGGGTGATGGGCTATCTGTCGTTCAATCAGAGCTTCAAGAGCGGCGGCTTCTCGCTCAACTCGCCCACGGCTCCAGCCTATGATCCGGAAACCTTGAAAGCGTTCGAGGCCGGAATCAAGAGCGAGCTGTTCGACCGGACGGTGCGTTTCAATGCGGCGGCCTTTTACTACGATTACACCGATGTTCAGGTGAATCAGTATCTCAATGCGGTCAATGTTCTTACGAATGGCGCGAAGGCAGAAATCTATGGGGTCGACGTCGATTTCGAGGTCCACCCCACTTCCGCACTGACACTGCGGGCTTCGGCCGCATTGCTGCACAGCGAGTTTACCGATTATCGCAACGCTGCCTTCTGGACCCCGCGGCTTGACGCCAACGGAATACCGAACGGGGGCTTGGTGGCGACGACCGGAGACGCCACTGGCAACAAGCTTCCCTACGCCACGCCCACGGCACTCAGCATCTCGGCAAACTATGTAATCCCTTCGCCTGTGGGCGAGTTCGAGATCGCGGTCGCGGACAGCTACAGTTCGGGATTCGCGACCGAGGCTGATAATGTGATCAAGCAGCCTTCCTACCATCTAGCCAATGCGTCACTGACCTGGACGTCCAAAAAGGATAATCTCTCGCTGCGGGCATGGATTGCCAACATCTTCAACGAAGCGGTGATTTCGCAAGGAGCAGGAAACGCGCCTGGCTATCAGGTCTCCTACAGCAACCCGCCGCGCACCTTTGGCCTGACCTTGGGATACAAATACTGAAAATATCGCAAACCACTCGGCGATGCCGATAAGGAAAAGGCCCTTCAGGTTCGGAGGGCCTTTTTCATGGAGTCTTACTGCTGTGTGAAGCGTCAATTATCCCGCTCCTTACGTCATCGAAGAGGGACAGACGCGCCACGCCAAAAAGCCGCAGTTCCTGCCCTCTCCGCGTCAGGGATTGTCACCCGCATGGGTGGGAACCGCGCCTTTAGGTTTGCGCGCGGAGCGCGCCGGGGGTTCCGTCGCGCCAGCGATAAAGCCCGCCCCGAAGGGGGACGCCCTGCAAAGTCATGCTTCGGGATTCAGCTCTTTCCACGGCTCGCCGGGAAGAAGCGGGCAAAAGGTGTCCATGACAACCTCGCCCGCTTGTCGGGGATTCCAGTCCTGACCGGATGCGAGAAGCGGCGGCAGGTCGGAAGTGAAACGGTCATCGGTCAGCTTTGCGCGCAGATTTTCCTCAAAGAGCGCGTGGGTCATATGGTGTCCGCCTTCCTCCATGTAGCGCGAAAAAGCTGCAAGCGGGCGGGGTCAACGCCGCCCTGCGACAGGGCAACGGCCATATCGAACAGGGTCACGCCCTTTGCGCCGCTGATACAGGGCGCGAAGTTTCGTGCCCAGGAGTTCGTCAAGCGTATAGGTGGTGATACCGGTTTCGCCCACAAACCACCGCGAAGCCACCGTGAACGGCTCCTGCTGAAAACCATAGACGGCAAAATGCTCCCGTGTGTTGACCTCGACCTTGAGCCGCAACGTCACCGGCGTCGGGTCTTCGGAATCGAAACGGTAGCTGAAAGTGACGCGGCCTTCTGTCTGCTTCCATTTGGGAGTGCCAAGCCACGGGTCAGCACCCCACGCAGCGCCCCCATCATGTCGCCCGCTGGCTCGGCCTTGATCTGCACAAGGTCGATGTCCTCGGAATAGCGGGCAGCGGGTTTAAGGTAGAGCTTGTAAAGCGCCGTGCCGCCACGAAAGGCCAGCGTGTCGCGCAACAGCGGATGCGAGAAAATGGCGACAAGCGCACGGCTGATAACCAAGTCCTGCTCGACCTGAAAATCCAGTACCCACGGCGCGTTCGCCCGCCATTCGGTGATAAAGTCGCGGGGAATCATGCGTCTGCCTCGATGTGAGCGTTGATGGCGAGCTTCCAGTCCTTGTCGCGGGGGAAGCCCGTAGGGGAAACGGATGGCTGCAAGGCCACGGTTTCGCGCGCGCGCGCGCGCACGAAATCTCTAAGAAGCTGCGCGCGCGGCGCTTCGTCAATCAATTCGAGCAGATAGCCCA
The DNA here is from genome assembly GCA_032154175.1 of Sphingopyxis sp. Taxonomy (GTDB): domain Bacteria; phylum Pseudomonadota; class Alphaproteobacteria; order Sphingomonadales; family Sphingomonadaceae; genus Sphingopyxis. Next base: position 78,974 of record JALDYH010000003.1, read on the forward strand.
GCCGCTGCACCCACGGCACGGGAACGGTCGGCGCGAGCGCCAGCAGTTTCTCCGGCTCCAGTTTTTCTGCAAGATCGATCAGGACTGTGGCAACGGCATCCAGCCCGCCCACCTGCGCTTCGTAGCCGACAAGATCAAAGGCTGTTGCGGCTGGCGTGGAAACGGCAAGGAAACCGCGTGGGGTGTTGAGATTCTGCGTTGGCACTTCGGACAGGCGCTTGCGCATATGAAAGGCGACACGGACAAGGCCACAGGCAATCGGCCTGCGCGCTTTCTCCACCATCACCTGAAACTCCTGCGGTCTGTGATGCGCCGCGCCGTGATACTGCGCGGCAGTCAGCAGCCCTGCATAGTAAGGTGCTTTAGCATGAGCCATGAACGCCGGAATGAACTGGTCGGCAGGCAAGCAACCGAGGGAGCGGTATTCGGGGGGAACAATGACATAGACGCCCCTGCCGGGGCTGGCGATCTCCCCCTTGCGGCGAAGGCGGTTAAGAGCCAACTTGGCGGCATCGGCGGATGCGCCAAGCGCCGCCTTGGCCTCTGCCGAAGAAAAGAGGTATCGTCCGGCCTGCATAAGGCCAGCGATATAGTCACGAATCTGGAGGCGGGAATCCGGTTTCATTCTCGTAAAGTATCACAAAATGATACTTTACGCAATCAAATCCGACAAATCGGGAGCCACATTCGCTATGGGACGATGAAACGGCACGCGCCGTCACCATCGCCCCAAGCAAAGGAACAACGTCCCGCTTCGTTTAGCCTGACCCGTCAGTTACGTGCCAGATCACCCCAACCCTGCCGGATTGCATTTGGTATCTGAGCCGTTGGGCAACGGGTATGGCGTGTGCCGTCGTCGCTATCGATATAGCTGTTGCGCCCGTTGATCGTAATCACGAAATCGTAGCGGTCGGCCTTGCCAAGCTCATTGTAGGATGTCGCCCGCACACGGTAGCGGTTGCCGCCGAGGGATTCGAACCCGTTGATGCGTGGCCCGCCGTCAAAGGACACAAGCCGCCGCTCGTCGAAATAGGAAAGGAAACCCGGCTCCTCTTTTATCGCCCGCGTGCAGGAAACGTCTCTAGCATAATAGCCCTTCTCGATTGGCGGGAACGCAACGATGCCTTGCTGCGGAGCGGCGGTGCCAGCAGTGGCGCTCGCACTTCCCGCCAGTTGCGGCCGCTTGGCGCGGATCGCTGCCTGCATCTGCGGCGAAAGCTGCGCGAAAGCGAATTTCTGATACGGGTATTCGTCATAGGAGACGATCATATTTCCGCCTGTGCGGAGCCTTACAAACTTTCCGGCACCTGCTGGCTTCACAGCGAGGTCGGGAAAATCGAGGTCATCCCGGTCTGCGCTCCAAGCAAGCGTGAAGCCGCGACTGGCTGCGGCAAAATCTGCATCGGGCTTATCCCGAGGCGGTCCGATACGGTGAATCCGCTCAACGTCTGAACTGGGACCATCATTGCCATCATATTCCTCATTGGTTTTGACCTCGCCAATATTCGCTCCGTCATAAAAGAATATTTCAGTGGTGCGCGCGCAGATCGGTAGTGCCGCAGCCGCTGGCGCGGCTCGTGGCGCGGCCTTGACTGCGCGGCTATCCCTAGCCTCATACAGCGCCGTGACCTGCGCCTTGCGCTCGCGGTGGCCGCCGCCGCGCTCGGCCTGCCGCCATTCGCTGTGGCTAACCTGAGCGAAGGGGCAATCAGACCGGTTCAACGCATCGCGTTGGTATCAGAATCCCGCATCCCGCGCTTCCCGGATGCGTGCCGACGAAGCGCTTCAAAAACCTGGCTGTCATTCAGATCGCCCATACCAAGCGAGCGCATCAAATTAAAGACCCCGTGCGCGCCATCTCCGCTGGCACTTCTCAGACCGTTCGCGGCAAGCAGGGCCAGCGCATAGTCAAGATCCTTGAGCCGGCCGTCACCCGTGAACTGCGCTGGATCGGGATGATTGCCACTGGCCATCCACTTTGCATGACGGACAACATGGGCACTTGCCGTGCCCCCGCTGGCAAAAACCTGGGCCGCAGCCTGCAGATCGATGCCGATACTCTCGCAGGCATACAGCGCTTCGGCCAGCGCCGCGATCTGGCTAGCCCCGAGCAAATTATAGATCAGCTTGAAGGCCACGCCACTGCCCAGACCGCCGAAGTGTATCACCTCTTCGGCAAAGGCGCTGACGACCGCGCGCGCGCGCGCCACATCGTCAACGGCACCGCCCGCAAACACCTTGAGCTTCGCCGCGGCAGCGGCATCCGGCCGCCCGGCCACGGGGCAATCGACGAAGCGCATACCCCCGGGCATCAGGCCCGCCAGTTCCAGCACCCAGTCACGCGACAGGCTTGAACATTCGATCGCCAGCACGTCCCCCGCCGACACTCCGGCCAACGCGCCATCGGGCCCAGTCCAGCAGGCGCGCGACGCTTGATCGTCAATCACCATCGCCAGGATGGCCGAGGCACCGACCACCGCTTCGCGCGCGGTCGCGCAGTATCGTGCGCCCGCCGCCTCCAGTTCGCGAACCTTGCCGCGCGTGCGGTTATAGACCGCAACCTCGTGCCCGGCGCGCAGCATATTGGCGATCATCGGGCGCCCCATGTTGCCTGCACCCAGAAAAGCCAGCTGTGCCAATATCCGTCACTCCACCGCCGCAAGCGCCTCAAGCGCAAGGCCGTAGGGCAGCAGTTCGCCGATCTCGCGCCGCAACCGTTCGGTCAGAAGCATCCGCGCAAAACGGCGGTGCATTTCGGGTTGGCGGACAAGCTGGCGCGCCAGTTCCCAAGCCCGGGGCATAAGGTCTTCCGGCGCCAGCACTTCATTCACAATCCCGCTTTCCTTAGCCTCCTCAGCGCCCAGAACCTGGCCGGTCAGCAAGAAGTAGCGCCCGCGGTTCAGCCCCATCACCAGCGGGAAGACCACATGGACCCCGTCACCCGGAACTAGGCCGCCGACATAGTGCGCCGAATCCTGAAAACTGGCCGTGGTGCTGGCCAGGACGATGTCGCACATCACTGGCAGTTCGGCATGACGGGCCGCCGGTCCGTTGACCGCACTGATCATCGGGACGTCTATCGCCAGAAGATTGTTAAGCAAACCCCGTGATTCCCAAGCGAGTTCCGACCATTCTGTCGGACTGTGGCGGTGATAGGCACGATTATAGTCAGGTTCGGCTCGGGGTCCTGAAAACTCGTCACCCGTTCCGGTCAGAATGATGACCTTGTTGTCGCGGTCTCGGCCGATGTTGAGAAAGGCTTCTTCCAACTCGGCGTGGGGCAGGCGCCCCCAGCGCAATGGGCCACCATCGGTATGCAAGCGCATTTCAAGAATGCCTTCGTCGCGCCGCATGGTGACGCAGCTGTACCGCTGGGCATAGTCTTCAAACGTGGTGCGAAGATGTGATATTTCGGCCATAGTCGCTAAATTCCTTCGGCATCGCCGTGGGTCATGCCTTTTTCCAGCCTGATGCCGTCAAGGCGATCAAAGAACGTAACCGGCGGATAGGCAGCCGGGTCGGTCATCACTTCAATAAGCGTCGTGCCCGGCGCCGCCAAGGCGCGCCGCAAGGCAGGCTGAACGTCTTCGACCCGTTCCACCCGGATGCCTTCGCAGCCGCAAGCGCGCGCGATAGCCGCGTGATCGACCGGTGCGAAATGACAGGCCGTGGTGTAGCGGCCGAACTTCACGTCCTCGGCGTCCTTCTGATAGCCGAGCACACCATTGTTGAGTACGATCAGGGCAATCGGTGTACCCATACGGTTGACCGTTTCCAGTTCCTGCCAGCAATGTCCAAATCCACCATCACCGACGATGGTGATCACCGGGCTAGAAGGCTGGGCCACCTTTGCACCGATGCCCAGCGGCATGCCCCAACCCAGGCCGGCAATACCGCGAGGAAACAGGAAACGGCCTTCCTTTGCCCGCGCCGGTAGATAGCACGCCGCCCACAACGACGAATAGCTGGCATCGGTCGCGACAATCGTATCGGGCGTCAGGACCTGGGCAATCTCGCCCATCAGACGCTCAGGCCGGATGCCATCGCCGGCTGCTTCCAGCACAGGCGCCAGATCGCGCTGATGGGCTTCGCGCGCCGCCTTGATCGCTGCAAGCGGAACGTCGGCTGAACTGCGGCGGTTGCCGATGGCCGCGGTCAGCGCCTCCAACGTCAGGCGCGCATCACCCACCAACCGGATCGCTTCATAATTGCGGCCGACTTCTGCACCATCCGCATCGATATGGATATAGGTGGCGCCCTTGGGATAGAGTGACCAGCTATCGGTCCCATTCTGGTTTGTGCGAGTGCCGACCAGCAGCACGACATCGGCATCGCTTACCAGTTCGCGCATATGCCGCATCGGGGCAAGGCGCCCCATGGCATAGCCCCCGACACCCAGAGACAGGGAATGCTCCTCATCGACCGACCCCTTGCCCATCAAGGTTGTCGTGACGGGAAGCTGCGCGCGTTCCTGCAGTGCGCGCAGGGCGTCGCAGGCTTGCGAGAGGTGGACGCCGCCACCGGCCACCACCACCGGGCGCCGGGCCGCAACCAGCAAGTCCGCAGCCTCGGTAATCCGCGCCGGATCTGCGACCTGGCGGTCGAGCGGGTAACGGCCAAGACTCTTGACACGATTGCTTCTGCGCGGGGTCCGCTCGATCAGAAGATCGGCGGGAAGCATCAGCGCCACCGGGCCGGGCCGACCGCTAGTCGCTTGTGCGAAGGCCATATCGAGATAATCCACGGCCCGCTCGGCCACCGTGACCTTGCGGGACCATTTGGTGCAGGCGGAAAACAGCGCGATATGGTCAAGTTCCTGAAAGGCGTTGCGGTCCGCTTCGGGGCGGTTCACCTCCTGTACCAGCGCGATGACCGGCACCGAGGCCTTCATCGCTTCGGCCAGCCCGGGAACGAGCAGGGTCGCGGCTGGGCCGTTCTGGGCGGTAACCACGCCGACTTTTCCGGATATGCGAGCATAGCCATCCGCCATGACCGTGCCAGCGTTTTCCGTCCGATAGGCGTATTGCCGAATGCCGATATCTTCGGCGGCCAGGATCAAGGCCGATGGCAGGCTTTGCGAGAACAGGACTTCAACCCCGTGACGCGCCAGCGCTTCAGCAAGCAGCGCCGCAACGGTTGGATCAACTTCGGACATCGAAATTCCTTCTTGTTGGGTCTTCGAGAGAACGACGCGATCGGAGCCTTAGGAACGCATTCCCAGATCTATCGCGAGCAGCAGCAGCAGCCCGCCGGCGATCGTGATATTTTTGAACACCTGGACATACTGCTGATAGTCGATCACGCCGTCGCGGATGATGCGGCCATGGTAAACCGGCGTAGCGATCAGCAGGAACACGAGCCACAACGTTGCCCCCTCGGCAACAAGCCAACCGCTCGCGACCATCAACGCACCGCCAATTTCCATTGCGATCGAAATCCAGTATGCGGCAATGGGAAGCGGAAGCTTATGCTCCCGGATCCCCGCGACGACCCGATCGAAATGGGTCAATTTGTACGCCGCGACGGCAACCCAGATCGCTGAAGAAAGCACGCACCCGGCCCGATACAGCATCATTGCCTGATCGGGGGAAATCGTCCCCGCAGTCGCCATGGTCAGCCCCCTTGGAGGTCGGCTTGCGGGGCGGCCGGCCACTGCCCAGGCGAGGTGCGAATGTATTGGCGCGGGCGTGCGATCTGGGCTCCCAGTCGCGCTGCAGCCGTCCAAGCCCAGTGTGGATTATCAAGGAAGGCTCGGCCGACAGTAACCAAGTCGGCATCGCCTTCGTGGACTATGCGCAGCGCTTCGGCAGCATCCGCGATCAGGCCCAAGGCGCTGACTGGCATGTCGGTGTCGCGCTTTACCTTCGCGGCAAAACCTGTTTGAAAGCCCGGTGCGATCCTCGGCTTCGTATCAATGCTGATGGCTCCAGACGACATGCAGACATAATCAACGCCGATTGCGCGAAGGCGGCGGACGAATTCCACAGCCTCGTCGATTTCCCAGCCGGCCGGGTCCCAATCACTCGACGACACCCTCACGCTCAGCGGTTTTTCAACAGGCCAGACCTGCCTGACGGCCGTTATCACCGCCAGCGGAAAACGCATCCGCGCCTCAATGTCGCCGCCAAAGGAGTCGGTGCGGGTGTTTGTCAGCGGTGACAGGAAGGAATGCAGGAGATATCCGTGCGCCGCATGGATTTCGAGAGTGTCGAATCCTGCTCGCAGTGCCCGTCCCGCCGCGGCGGCATAGTCAGCCACAATCCGGTCAAGATCTGCCGCCGTCGCGGCTGCGGGCTTGGGCCAGCCCGGCCCGAAGGGCTCTTCGCTTACCGATAGGATCGGCCAACCACGCCCTTCATCAAGGGCGCCCTTGGTGGCTTCCCAGGGTAAGGTTGATGACGCTTTGCGGCCAGAATGGTTGAGCTGCACGCCGATTTTGCTCGAGCCATTGTCGTGCACCGCCCGCACGATCCTTGCCATCGCCTCTTCCTGCTCGTCATTATAGAGTCCAAGGCAGCCCGGTGTGCCGCGCGCATCGGCGGACACGTGGGTGGATTCAACCGTGACGATTGCAGCTCCCGAATTGGCAAGCCCGCCATAATGAATGAAGTGCCAATCGGTGGGCGCGCCGTTCACCGCGGAATATTGCGACATAGGCGAGACAATGATGCGGTTCGGCAGTTCAAGGCCGGCAATACACAGCGGCGAAAAAAGATCGGGCATGGGTTCTCCATTCAGGAAAGCAAGTTCTTAAGATGACCGGCAGAACGTTTAGCTCGCGGCGTCACATTCCTGTTCAATCAATTCGTCGAGGATCCGCGAGAAACGAACCGGCCCGATATCGATATCGAACAAGGCTGGTCGACTGGTATCGACGGCCGGATCATCCAGATTGCGCTGCTGCGCATCAATCACCGGCTGGTCCTGGAACTCGAACGCAAAACGTCGCAGTTCGGCCAATTGCTGCCGGATGTCCGCATCCACCTCTGGCCCCCAGTGGCGCGGGTTCCAGCGAATTGCACAAAAATGATACGCCGTGGTATTGGCATCAATCGGGGTTAGAAAATGATTGCCAATCATGCCGCTGCCCTCTTCGCGGGGGCGGCCCGGATCGGTGGCGCCATTGAAGTTCTTGAAGCAGCCAGGCTTGTCCCAGCGGATATCCATCCACAAGTCTCCGTACCTGCCATCCGCAGGCTTGTGCATCAGCGCGACGAGTTGCGGAATCGGCACGTTGGGCATCCACCGGCGCACCGTCAGCCTGGTCCCTTCCTGCTCGACGATCACGTCCGCCTTCGTGGTCTCGGCGCTGCCCAGAATGCCGTCATGCAGGTAGCTGGTATGACTTAGATCCAAAAGATTGTCGGTGATCAGCCTGTAATCGGCTTTCATTTCCAGCCAGTCACGTTTGGTGATGTGCTCGGGATCGGCCTCGTCGAGGTGGGAAAAATCGGGAATCTCGTTTGGATCCCCCGGACCGCTTCCCATCCACACCCATATAGCGAAATGCCGCTCCTCAATTGTATAGCTACGGACGTTCGCCGCCGGCGGAATCCGTCCCGCCCCGTGCGGATTGAAAATGCAGCGTCCGGAATGGTCAAATTCCAGCCCGTGATAGGCGCAGCGTATCGCCCCCTGCTCTGTTACCCTACCCATGCTGAGCGGCGCAAAGCGGTGCGGGCAGGCATCAGCCAAGGCGATCACCCGACCTTCGACGGTGCGAAACAGCACGATGGGTTCACCGAGGATTCGGCGCCGAACTGGCTCCGTTCCCAAATCCTCTCCCCACATCGCGACATACCAAGCGTTTTTTAGAAAGGCCAAGGCATTCCCCTCTCACAAAGCGTTATTAAATTACATAATGGATAACTTTCTGCCTGTCGAGAGCGAACTCCGAATGAAGATTGAGACACCGGCAGTTCGGTACCTTGCAGTGCGCGCCGAAGGTCAGGAAGAGCTGGTTGGTCAAGCGTTCGGCTGGACGCAGTTCGCTTCGGATGAAGCGTGTCATTGTACCCGGTCTGATCTATCTCAAATCGGACGCTGGGATACGCAAATTGCTTGCTATCGCCGCCGCAAGGCGCAAAGATTGCTACCATGGACGACGACAAAGCCGTTGAAAACGAATTGGTCACAGGCGCCGGATCGAATGGCATCAAGGCCGTGGAAACCGGGATGCAGCTGCTTGTCGCGCTCGCACAGGACAACAGCCCGCAGATGCTGAAGGCTTTGGCATCGAGGGCGGATATGCACCCCGCAAAGGCGCATCGCTATCTGGTAAGTTTCCTGCGGACTGGACTCGTACAACGCGATCCCGAGACTGGATATTACCGGTTCGGACCGCTGGCCATGCAGATTGGAGTGGCGGCGCTCGGGAGCCTCAACATAGTACGATTTGCCGCCACTGAAGTGGGGCGCTTGCGCGACGAGTTAGGAGTGACCGTCGCATTGGGCGTGTGGGGCGTAAACGGCGCGACCCATGTCCTGATTGAAGAATCGCACAGCTTGATCATCGCCAAGTCGCGCCTTGGCAGCATATTACCACTCCTTTCTTCGGCCACCGGTCGCATGTTTGCGGCGCACCTGCCGGAGTTCGTCATCGACCCGATCATCGATGCCGAACTCAACGAACGTACGAGATCGGCGACCGCACGGGCCAAATTACGCACAGAATTCTATCATTCGCTCGAAGAAATCCGGCGCGACGGTGTCAGTAGGGCCATGGGGAGCTTTTCTCCCGGAATCCACGCCTTGTGCTGCCCAATTCGCGACTATCGCGGCACAGTGGCGGCATCGCTCACGATACTGGCCCCGGCCGGCGTGTTCGATCCCGAACCAGCCGGTCCCGCAGCGCAGGTGCTACGCCGCGCCACAGCTCGTCTGTCGGCAAAGATGGGGGCACCGGACCCAGAGGACAAAAAAGCCCGCTGATGTCGGCGATCAGTCCCCGCTGCCATTCTCACGATAAAGTCCAGCCGCGCCGCGCATCGCATCCGATATCTGCGCCGCAGCGCCCCGCAACTGGCGTCCGATCTCCGCCTGGTCGGCCACCGCAAAGCGGCGGTCGGTCAGCACCAGAGTGATTGCCAAAGGCTGCAGCGGATCGAAGGCGCGCGCCGGAACGGATAGCCCGACGTTGTCCCGGTCGAGCTCTCCAAACGAGGACACCACGCGAGCCTTTTCGAAGCCGCTCAGGATATCCTTGAATCCGGCCCAGTCCTGCCCCCATCCGGCAGCGGCGGCTTCAGAGCCATGGTCCCTGTATATCCGGCGCTGCCGGGCAATCGGCAGCGATCCCAGCAATGCCTTAGAGGTCGAACCCGCGAAAAGCGGCATGCGCCGCCCGCGGCCATAGCTCATCCGGATCGGCTCAGACCCCTCTTCGAGATGGATCACGATTATCCGATCGTCGAAAAACTGGGCGAGCAGCGCATGGGCGTCCACGTCCAAGCTGAGTTGCCGAATTACCGGGCAGCACAGGTCCAGCACCGGGTCGCCCTGCCGCATGACAAAATCCAGCTCCGCGATCCGCGGCCCCAAGCTGAACCCGGCGGACGAGCGTCTCAGAAAGCCGCGGTCCGTGAGCTTCTTGATATAGCGATAGCCGGTCCCGCGCGTGTAGCCAAGCCGGCCGATAAGGGCTTCGGCCGAAAGCGGGGCGGACTGTTCGGCCAGCTCATCGAACAGGGCCAGCATCCGGTCCAGACTCGACATTAGCGAGCTTTATCCCGGCCAAATGGTGCACCTGCCGGTGGCAGGTGCGCGCCAGCCCCAGCGTCATGGTCGTCGCTGCGCACGACATGATAGCCCGCAGCCACATAAATCGGCGCGCGGGCGCCGTTGTCCGCTCCCTCGATCCGGATCGTGCGTGCGACCTCGAACTGATCAGGGGGCAGCCAATGGCGATCGTGGCCCCAAAGGCTTGGCCCATATTTCAACTCGACGGGCTCCCAGTTCGCCGGATCAATCTCGCGGCCGCCCCAGCCGCATTCTATCATGAACGGCGAAGGCGTGAACAGATAGTAGGACGTGACAAAATCGTTGCTGTGCCGCCCAAGAGAAACGGCAATGGGCCGCTGCTCGACCATCGCCAGATCAAGCCCCTGCCCCACATCGTCAAGCATCCGGTGTTCCAGCATCAGGTGATGCAGCCCGCTGTTCGGCGCCTGTACGATCGCCAGGCTGTGATGACGGCTGTTAACGTGGAAAAAATAGGCTGGAAACGGCTGCCGCTGGTAGTCGCTCAGCCGAAATCCCAGCAGGTCTACGTAGAACGCTACCAGCGGCGCTGCGTCCGGCGCCGACAGCACCACATGCCCCAGGCCCTGTTTGCCGGTCATGAAGCCGGAATGGACCCGACCGGGCACAAACCTGTCCGCCGCGACGGACAGGCCCACAAACAGTTCCACGCGGTTACCCAGCGGATCATCGAACGCGACCAGATCCGCCACGCATCGCTTGGCGATCTCGTCCGCCGTCCCGTGGCGGACCTTAACCCCTGCCGCTTCGACCCGGGCGGCGAGCGCATCGAGAGCCTGTGACGAACCGACATCCCAACCGATGGTGTATTGAGTCTCGCGACCACGCTCGACCATGATCCGCTGGACGCGGTCGTCCATGCGCAGGGCCAACGTTCCTCCGGTCCGATCAGCGACTTGGAGCCCGACGATCGCCGTTCCGAAATCCTGCCAGTCTTCAAGCTTGTCTGAGCCGATCAGGAGATAGCCAAGAGCGACGATACCCGCGTCCAAACCCCCGGTTGTCATATGCACACCTCCGCTCTTTCCCTAGCACTAGGCGATTTCCTCTCACCAAATCCAGTATGAAATCTCAATTTATGAGATTTTTATTGACGGAATCATCGCCGCAGCTAGTTTTGCAGACAGGAGAGGATCTGCTGCAATGAACTTCCTGCGCAATCAGTGGTACGTGGCCTGCTGGTCGCATGAGGTGCCGCAAGACGACTTTCTGGGACGTACGATTGCCAACCTGCCACTCCTGCTGATGCGAACCGCAAAGGGCGATATTTCCGTACTGGAGGATCGGTGCTGCCACCGCCACGCCCCACTGACCCTTGGCCGCCGCGAAGGCGACTGCGTACGCTGCATGTACCATGGTCTGCTGTTCAACACCGAAGGGCGGTGCGTCGAAGTGCCGGGACAGCGTGTGGTGCCTGCGGCGCTGCATGTCCGGTCGTTTCCGGCGATCGAACGCGACAACTGGATTTGGGTCTGGCTTGGCGATCCCGCCCTTGCCCGGCCCGATTCCTTGCCAGACACTGCCTCACTGGATCATCCGGACTGGTCCTATGTGCCGGGCTATTCTCACTGGGATCTCGATCAGCGGCTGGTGATCGACAACCTCGTCGATTTCACCCACCTCAGCTATGTCCACCGACGCACCCTCGGTGGAACCGAAGCCATGGCGCAGATCCGCCCTTCGGTTACCCGGATCAATAATGGCGTGCAGATCGAATGGTGGCTGATCGACGTTCCTCCCGCCCCTATGCATCAACGGATCAGGCAATTTAAGGGCAACATCGATCGCTGGTTCCGGTACAACTTCACCCTGCCCGGCGTCTTGACGATGAGTTCGGGCACCCAAGACACCGGAACCGGCGCGCAGGAAGGAATCTACAATGAAACCCTGATCGAGACGCGCAGTTGCCAGGCGATCATGCCGGAGACAGCCGCAAGCTCGCACTATTTCTATGCCAGCCCGCATAACCTTCCAGATCCTGACAAGGCCATCGCGCAGTCGATCGCCGTCACGGTCCAGGAGGCCTTTGCTGAGGATTACCAGATGATCCGGGCCCAGCAGGATCGCATCGAAGCGGGATCAGGCGCTCCGATGCTAGCACTGCCGTTTGACACCGCACTCGTAATGATGCGCCGCATGATCGAACAACGTCTGGCGGAAGAAGCGGAATATTTCAGAACGCATGGCCAGCCAAGGCCGAAGGCCGTCGCACAATGAGCGATGCGGTCGCCCCCTCACCCGAGATCGGAACCCTGCTGCAGGTCGGCAGCGTGCTGACGAATTATCACGACTGCGGCAAAGGACGCCCCGTGCTGCTGATCCACGGTTCGGGTCCGGGCGTCAGTGCTTGGGCTAATTGGCGTACGGTCCTCCCCCGTCTGAAGCAACAGGTGCGAGTGATTGCACCGGACATGGCTGGGTTCGGTTACAGCCAGGTCGAAAGCGAGGTCTCGTTCGACCTCGATCTCTGGCTCGGGCAGTTGACCGGGCTCCTTGATGTTCTTGTCGATGAGCCGGTGACGATCATAGGCAACTCGTTCGGCGGCGCGCTCGCGCTCCACCTTGCCTCGCGCTTTCCAGAACGGGTGAACCGGCTGGTCCTGATGGGTGCGGTAGGGACGCAATTCAAGCTGACCTCGGGGCTGGACAAGGTGTGGGGCTATTCGCCGTCGATCGAAGCCATGCATGAACTGGTGCAGACCTTCGCCCACGATCAACGGATCGTGACCGACGATCTGGTTCAATTGCGCTATCGCGCCAGCATCAGAGCCGATGTGCACGAACGGTTCGCGCAGCTGTTTCCGGCACCGCGGCAACGGTGGATCGATCGGCTGGCGGTGGACGACGATGCCCTGCGCCAGATCACAGTGCCAGCGCTAATCCTGCATGGCCGGGACGATCAGGTGATACCGCTTGGAGTATCGCAGCGCTTGGCCACCTTGCTTCCAACAAGCGAACTGGTGGTGTTCGATCATTGCGGCCACTGGGTACAAATCGAACAGACCGAAGGCTTCGTGCAGGCCGTGTCGGCGTTCCTCGAAGCCGACAGGGGGTGAGATGATGGATGTTGAAGGATGGTGGGAACTCAAGTCTTGGGCCCAACAATATGACCGCGGAGACAAGCTCGAACCGTTTGGCGCGCACCCGGTGGGGCGGCTTGTCTATGGCGACGACGGGCACTTCTCGATCATGATCGCTCGTTCGGATCGAGCGCGGTTCCGTACGGGTGGACAATGGACAGCGAATAGTGCCGAAAAGGCAGCCGCCTATGATGGCGTGCTTGCCTATTTCGGGCGTTACGCCATCGATGGCAATACCATGACCCATCATGTCGAAGCGAGCCTCTATCCTGACTGGGAAGGCGGGATGCAAAAACGTCAGCTAACCTTGGAGGGCGATCTTCTGACGCTGAGCGGCCGCCTTGAGGAAGGCACCAGCGAAGCCCGCACGGCAAGCTTGGTATGGCAGAGGCTAAGGGACTAATCTATGTACCCGTTTTCTGGTGACAAGAATTTCGTGACCAATGCTTGGTACATTGCGGCGTGGAGTGAGGAGCTTGCGGATCGCCCACTTGGGCGAAAGCTCTTCAATCTGCCGGTTGTGCTGTTTCGATCGGAAACCGGCACGGCGGCAGCTATCTGGGGATTGTGCCCTCACCGACACTTCCCGCTCTCCGAGGGTCAGATTGTCGGCGATTCGATCATCTGCCCCTATCACGGATTCCGCGTGAATGGCCAAGGTTACTGCACACACGTTCCCGCGCAGAAGCAGTTGCCCAGCGCCCCCGTTTCCCGCACTTTTCCGATCATCGAGCGCGACGGGATTGTCTGGATCTGGCCAGGAGACCGGGATCGCGCCGGAGCTACCCAGCCGCCCGCAATGCGGGATTTCGGCTTTGGGGTGCCTGGTTGGCAATTTCAGCCCAACGGCCTGACATACGTCAAGGCGCGGGCTCAGCTTGTTATCGACAACCTGATGGACCTTAGCCACGTCGCTTATCTGCATGCGCGCTCCCTGTCGTTTACCGCAGCGCAGGAAGTGCGCGCGACCTATGACCGGGACATGCCATTCCGGGCGCATCGGATGCTTCACGATCAAAGCCCTGACGATGCCTACCAGCGTCATGCGTTGCCCGACAATCGTATTCCCGTCGATCTCGAGATCAGCTCAACCTTTCTCGGTCCGGCGGTCATCATCACCACCCAGCGGATCAGCACAGCCAAGTCGCTGGGAAATCCGCGCTATCTGGGCACGGTTCATCACATTCATGGTCCAACCCCCGAAACCGCGACAACAACCCATGATTTCAGCGGATTCATCCGGGATTGCACATTCGATTCGCCGGAATTAGACGGTTTTCTCCGTCACGTGATCCATGCTGCGCGCGTAGAAGACGTGTTCGCGCTGGAGCGGATCGAGGAAGAAGTTGACCAATGGGCTGAAGTAACCCGGGAACTGGCGGGGCCTGGGGATCTTTCGGTGGTGCGGGTCCGCCGCTGCATGCAGGGACTGTTAGACGCCGATTGAGACAATTTCAGACAATCTGGCCTTCGAAACATCAGTGTGCCCGTTCGTGCTTTACCGAGCGATGAGGCCAGACTTTGCAGTGCCGGCACTTATGCGATCAGCCACCCCGATGATATAGCGCGATCGACTTGTCGGCCGCCGTGGGGACAGGACGACGCGCCCGATGAAGATCGAATGTTCTTTGCTGTGCCTCAATCATTAGCCGATCTTTCTCGAACCCGATCTTTGTGAACTCGAGCATTTGATCGCGGGCGTCTTGCCCCGCGCTTTGAACAGCAATCGCCGCCAAAGATCGCGATGCTCGTCGGCCAGCCAACCGCGCGAAACAGAGCGCCAATTTCAACGGTTCCCATCTGGGCAACCCATTCAGCCCCGGTATAGCTATCGGCAAGCCGCGCGAGCGGCTTACCCTCGCACCGCCCTACGAAGCAGCCATTGCGACCGCGCGGCTGCGCCGGGCTCCTCGATCATCGCGACGAGCTGGTCGGGTTCCGACATGAACCAGGCGCAGCTTCCCCAAGCGAGCTGCGCGACGGTCTTGCGGAAACCCCGACTGTCACGATCCTTGTAGGCCGTGAGAAAATCGACCTGGTCGTCGACGAAACCCGCAGCGCGTGTGAGTTCGAGCAGCGCGGCACGGCGACGCTCGGTTATCGCGCCGTCGGTCGCGACCACCTCGACGAAGAGTAGACGCGCCGCGCCGCCGCCGAGATCGGCGAGGATGAGGTCAGGTAGATTCTTGTCCGCCTCGATCTTGAGCCCGAGCGCCGTCGCAATCTTGTCGTCGCGCAGTACGACCTTGTTGCCGCTCTCGCTGAGCCAGAGAACGGCGGGCTCGGCGAGAAACGCAGGCGCGAAAATCTCGACGACGGCCTTCGCGATTACCGAGCTCGGTCCCGGCGCAAGCGGCCGCGTTTCCTTGCTCGGGAAGGTCACGAGGAGGCCGCTTTTGCCCGCCGCCGCGCCCGCCAGCATGATCGAGACACGGGCGAGTGCGCTCTTGCTGAGATAGGCATTCTGGAAGGCCGTGATCGCTGCATCGAGCGCGGGGCCTTCGAGCGAAGGATCGAACAGCGCCGCGAAATCGGAGTGGAGTGCGTAGCGGGGGAGGCCCGAGGTCGTCGGCAAATCCTCGCGGCGGGTCACCGCGCCGATCGCCACCAGTCCGTCGCGCAGCGTCTCATCGCGGATCGGCTCGCGCGTATTGTCGGCATACCAGCGCCGCCCCGCGATGGCCTGCTTGCGGTCGACCGCGGGCGCGTACAGCACGCGGTCGGCTGGCGATGCGAGCACCGATTGCTCGTCGGTCATGCGGTAGACGTGAACCGGGCCGAACTCGCGGCCCGCGTCCGCGACCGCTCCCACGTAAAGTGCGACGAAGATCGTCCGCGCGGCAAGGTCGCGGATGCAATAGGTCCTGTTGGGGGTGCCCTCAGGAAAGATGAACGGCAACCGCGCCGCAATCGTCGCGACGGGCACATAGGGCGGCAGGCTCATGCGCTCATCCCGTAAAGCGCCGCGCAGGCGCGATCGAGCTGGGCGCGGTCCGCCCCCTTCGCGACGAGCGCGGCGAGCGGGCCGAGCGCGGCGGCGGACGGCAGCGGGATCGCCTCGAGTTCGAAGGCCGACACAGCGACGCTGCCGCTGATGCAGCGGAAGAGCTGATCGATCACCGCGCTGTTGAGCAATGCCGCGATCAGCTCGGGCGCCACCTGCGGCTTGCCCGAGGGAAAGGGAAGGAGCATGTTGAGATGATTTTCGACGACAACGCCGCCGTGCAGGGCGACGAACTCGGCGGGTAGCTCGGCCGCGATGATCCGCCGCCGCTGTTCCTTCGCGGTCGTGCGCTGGACGAGCACCGCGCCTTCGCGGACCAGCAGGAAATCGTCGCCCGTCCTCATCGCGAAGAAGAGGCTGTGGTTCTTCTTCTCGGCGCGGAAACGGAACCGGCCATCGGTGCCGACTGCCTCCGACCAGATCAGCGGGTGAACCCCCCGCCCCCCCGGCGCATCGCGGAGTTGCGGCTTGAAACGGTTCCACACCAGCGGCCCGGTCGCGACGCGGTAGCCGAGGTCAGCGAGCCGTCCTGACATCGCCTCCGTTGCAGAGATAAGAGCGCTGTCGGCGGCCTGCCGCGGCGCGAGCCACGGCCCTTCCACCCAAGCCGGCAAGGCGATGGTCCCGTTGCGGACGATCCGCGTGTCGGCCGCACCATCGACATAGATATAATGAATCTGCGCGCGCGTCGCTGCCGCGCTCTTGCGATAGACGGCGAGCATCGTCTCCTGCTGCACGTCGTCGAACACGCCGCGACGCGCATGGACGAAATCGATTGCGACCGGCGGCGCTTCGCGCGCGAGCAGCCCGCGGAGCGCGCTATAATATTGCCCCGACAGCACGCTTGTCGGGGTCAGGAAGGCGATCAACCCGCCGGGTTTCGTCCAACGCAGCGCGATATCGGTGAAGATGCCGTAGAGATTGGCATGACCGTAAAGGCTGCGCGCGAAATGCGCGCGCTGCGCCTCGCTGAGCTTGACCCGGCCGTACGGGGGGTTCCCGACGACGAGATCGTAATCAGGGCGCGCCTTATAGGCTAGACTGTCGCCCGCTACGATGATCTTCGGCACCGGGCGACGCGCGTCCGCCGCCAGGTCGGCGAGCGCGAT
Organism: Sphingopyxis sp.; assembly: GCA_032154175.1. Lineage (GTDB taxonomy): Bacteria > Pseudomonadota > Alphaproteobacteria > Sphingomonadales > Sphingomonadaceae > Sphingopyxis. Next base: position 95,926 of record JALDYH010000003.1, read on the forward strand.
CTCGATCGCGCGCTGGCCGACACGCGCCGCGTGAGGGTCGAGTTCGATCCCATGCAGCCGCGCACCGATCTGCGCGAGCGCGATCGCCGGCGCGCAATGCACAAGCGCCGCGCGCATCCGAAGCGCCGCGTCGGCAAGAAAGGCTGCGCCGCCCGCCGCGGGGTCGAGCACCCGCGCGCTGGCCCAGTCGGCGCCCGCTTCTTCGGCCTGGTCGAGGAGCCGCGCGGCGAGCGACGGCGGCGTGTAGAAGGCACCGAGGCGGCTGCGTGCGTCGGGATCGAGGAGGCCGCTGTAGAGGCTGGTGAGCCAGTGCAGTGCCTCGAGGAGCGGCAGCGGTGCGGCGGCGATGCCGGCCGAGCGTGCGAGCTCGGCTTCGGGCTGGTCGAGATCGCCGATGTCGGCACGGCCGTTGGCGCGGCAATTTTCATACGCCGCCAACGCTTCGAGCGCGAAGGCGGCGACGGAACCGGAGCGGCCGTCTTCGGCGAGCGTTTCGGCCCAGGCGCGCGCCATATGGCGCAGTGCCGCGCAGCGTTCGCGCGCGTCGACGAGTGTGCGATTGGCACCATCGAGGGTCGGCGCGGCGGCGCGGCGACGGCTCATGCTTCCCCTTTCAACCAGCAGTCAAATCAGTTTGTTCTATCTATGTTCTATCGCGAAAAAGGTCCAGACCCAATCGGTCCCCTTCCGCAGCGGGAGGGGCATAGCCCGAATTGGCCCGCGATTTGAAGCCTTTTCGGACCCGGCGGGGCGTACCCGCAGCGCGCCAGAGCGAAGCCGGGGCCAGAAAAGCGCCGAAAAACCGTGACGCCGCACCCAGATGCAGCGCCCGTCCTCCTTGCGGCTGCGCTCGTCCGAACCACAGACTTGCCCATGAAAGCGCGGCGGTCCGAACGACGAAGGAGAGCGGACGCCTTTTTGCCTCGGGAACCTTGCGGCGGGCCGCCTGACTCGGGATTGGGCGCAGCTCGAAATACGTCAGTTTTGCTCGCGCTGTTTACCATCTCTTGCATCGTCCAGTTCCGTTCTTTTTCGCAGTCTCGTGAGGGCCAGAGCGGTAAGACAAAGCAAATCGATGAAGCCGTGCAGCGGTCAAAGCTTGACGCAAGCGCCAATAAGTTTATTCTTTCTAGAAAGATTTTATTCCCAGTGGGGCGAATTGCCAGCTCGGCTTGCAATTCCCGCCACAAATCACCGGGTTTCGAAGAAATTCTCCCGCAAGGACGTAGAACAAGAGGAGCGCGCAATGGCAATCAATGGAGTGGATGCGGTTACGCTGGGCGTAGAGGACGTGGACGCTGCCCGCCGCTTCTATCGCGACTTTGGCCTTGCCGAGGTTGAGCATGGCAGTACCCAGGCGCTTTTCAACGCCGTGGACAACACGGAAATCGCGATACGCGACCTGAACGCCGCCGGACTTCCCGATCCCGTCACTGGAGGATCTACCGTCCGCGAGATCGTCTGGGGCGTTGCCACCTCAGCGGATCTCGAGCGGATCGCCGCGGAGCTTTCCAAGGACAGGCCGGTGAGCACTGGTGCCGACGGCATAGTGCGCAGCATTGACGATGACGGTTTCGGCATCGCTTTCCGCGTCACGCGGCGCGAGCCAAGGCCCGCACCCAATCGTGCAAACATCTACGGCGCGGAACCAAACCGACCGATCAACAGCCGCGTCGATTTCCTCCAAGCCGTCCGGCCACAGGCCATCGCCCATGTGGTCCTCGTGACCCCCGACGTAGCACGCGCGGCGCGGTTCTATGTCGAGAGGCTGCAGTTCAGGATTAGCGACCTGTTTCGTGAGAACCGCGGCGCATTCCTGCGCCCGGCCGGCTCGCCCTACCATCACAATCTATTCCTGATCCAAGGACCCCAGCGCGGCTTGCATCACATTGCGTTCGGGGTGACGGACTTTAACGACGTCATACTCGGCGGGAAGAAGCTCCTCGGCGAGGGGTGGGAGACCAAGATGGGTCCGGGCCGTCACGTTATCGGCTCGAATTATTTCTGGTACTTCAACTCGCCCTGCGGCGGCGCGATGGAACTCACCGCCGATATGGACTATGCCGACGATGACTGGGAAGTGCGCGAGTGGGATTTCGTGCCGCAAAACACGGCCGCATGGTCCACGATCTTCAACGCGCCGACGGACCCGCGCTGATGGTCGGCGAAATGTTTCGCCTCGGCACCTTCGCGGCGGGCGGTGCGGTATTCACCGGCCTCGAACTGGGCAACGAACAGATCGTTGATCTCGGCGCGTCGGCGGCGCGCGCAGGAATAACCCTGCCGCCCTTCGGATCCCTTCGCGACCTGCTCGGTAGCTGGGATCGGAACTTCGATGCGCTGCTGGCGGTTGCGCGGCACGCCCGCGGGTGCGATCCCATCGAAATCGGAGTTCTTCAACTCAAGGACACACACCCGTTTCCCCCGCTCGGATCGACCAGCCGCCTTCTATATGCCGCCGCGAATTACCGGGACCATGTCGCAGGGATGCGCAAGACTTTTACCCCGCCCGTCGTCGCTTCCGGCACAAGCGCTCCGTCCCCGCTCCGTCCCTATATGTTCGGTAAGCTCAGCGCGCCGACCGGCGCTTTCGACGATATCATGCTGCCGCCAGCGATCGAGCGCACCGACTGGGAGGCAGAACTGATGGTGGCGATCGGCAAACCTGCTCATCATGTTCGCCAGGCCAATGTTGCCGACCATATCGCGGGCTATCTGACCACCAACGACGTCTCGTGCCGCGATCTTACCTGGCGCGACGACCGTCCCGCCATTCGCTCAGACTGGCTCGCCGGAAAAAGCTTCGACAGCTTCGCTCCGATCGGCCCCTATTTCACCCCGCGCCAGTTCGTTCCCGATCATGCCGATCTGGCGATCCGCCTCTGGGTGAACGGCGAGATCAAGCAGGACGGCAACAGTCGCGACATGATCTTCAGCATCGAGGAGCAGGTCGAATATGCGAGCCGCCTGATGACACTGGTTCCCGGAGACCTGATCGCGACGGGGACGCCGGCCGGGACGGGCCAGGAGAGGCTCGAGTTCCTGCGCGAGGGCGATCTTGTCGAATGCGAGGTTCAATTCTGCGGCCGCCAGCGCAATCGCGTCGTTGCCGAACGGGCCGCCTCGTGACGCAAGCTGGCGACATATCGCGAAAATGGCCCGCCACAGTGCGAAAACGCAAACCGAAAATGGGGAAGACATAATGCAGCGGTCCATTCTGGTCGTCGGCGCGGGGCTTGGGGGCCTGTCGGCGGCGATAAGCCTCGCCAACGGGGGTTTCGCGGTCGACCTCATCGAACGGAACCCTTCGGTCTCGGCACTCGGCGCCGGGCTGACATTCAACGGCGCAACCGCGCGGGCCTTCGCATCGCTCGGAGTCCTCGACTCCGTCCTGGCCAAAGGCTGCGCCCATGGAACCTCGCGGGTCTGCGACCGGAACGGCGCTGTCCTCGCCGAAAGCAGCACCGAGGAAGTTTACGGCAAGGGCATCCCGGTCATGGGGGGCATATTGCGGCCGGTTCTCCACGGAATCATGCTCGAAGCAGCCAAGCGTGCCGGCGTCTCGATCCGGACCGGGCTGGCCGTCACCGGCTGGCAGGAGCATCCCGATGCTGTGGAGGCACAGTTCAGCGATAGCCGGAGCGAAGTTTATACGCTCGCTATCGGTGCCGACGGCCTCTATTCGGCCACGCGGCAGCAATTGTTTCCAGATGCTGCACCGCCCGCCTACACCGGCCAGGGCTGCTGGCGCGCCGTAGCGCCCCGGCCTGCAAGCGTGACGACCAGCGAACTCTATTTCGGCACGCGTCACAAAGCGGGGATCAATCCTGTCTCGGACGACCTGATGTACCTCTTCCTGCTCGTATCCGCGCCTGGGAACCCTTGGCATGACGAAGCCGACTGGGTTGACATCCTTCGGCGCGAACTCACCGACTTTGGCGGTCATATCGGTGCGATCCGCGACCAATTGGGTCCGGGCTCGCTCATCAACTACCGACCACTCGAAACCATTGTCGTCGATGCCCCATGGAACAACGGCCGCGTCCTCCTCATCGGAGACGCCGCGCACGCGACGACGCCGCATGTCGGCTACGGCGCGGGGCTCGCCATCGAGGACGGAATAGTGCTTGCCGATATTCTGACCCGTGCACCGACGATCGAAGCGGCGCTCAGGGAGTTCAGCGCGCGCCGCTACGCGCGCTGCGCCGCCGTCGTCAACGGATCGATCCGCCTCGGGCAGCTCGAGATCGACGAGGCGCCGCTCGCCGACCAGCGGGCTCTCTCGCAGCAATTGTTCACAATGATCCGAGAGCCGGCCTGAGCCCTTCTCAGCCGAAGACCTGCAAAGCCGGCTCGATCAAGCCCTCGGCGGTCCCGAGGCCGATCGGCACATAGCCCGGGCGCTCAAGGCGTCCACGCAACAGCACCCGGTCGCCGTCCTCGAGCCACCCACGCGTCTCGCCGCCCGGCAGTTGCCACGGACCACCGAAATTGCGTTCGAGCAGGCAGGCCGCTTCGGCCGGGTCGGGGCCGGAACAAGTGCCCGTACCAATGAGATCGCCCGCAGCAACGACACATCCATTGCTGGCGTGATGCGCGATCATCTGTGCCGGGGTCCAGTACATATGACGAAAATCGGTCGCGCACACCCGGTGCGGCGGCAGCCCGGCCTCGCGCATCGCGGCTGACTCGATCGCCGCTTCGAGTGCGATTGCAAGGCCGCCGGCGTGCCGGTCGTCCGCATCGTCGAGGTGGACCGGTACCGGCGGATCACAGGGCGGGCGGACGAAAGCCGGAATCCGGAATGGTGCCACCGCTTCGCTCGTCACAATCCAGGGCGACACGGTGGTCGCGATACTCTTGCCGAGGAACGGGCCCAGCATGGTCTCGAAAAACTGTATTCCGCGCGCCGACCAATCGTTGAGCAAGCCATAGCCGAATATCGCCTCGCTCGCCTCCCCTATCGTAGTCGTGCTGCCGCCGTCCTTTCCGGTTCCTGCAAGCCAAATCCCGATCTCGAGTTCGTAATCGAGACGGGGCTCCGGCCCGAACTGCGGCTCTCCCTCGCCTTCGGGATGCTGCCAAGTACCCCAGGGCCGCCGGACCGGACTCCCCGATACCACAACTGATCCGGGACGACCGTCGTAACCGACCGGAATGTGACGCATCGCCGGAGGACAGAGCGGCTGCCCGTTGGAGTCGGTCCCGCGGCGACGACCGATATGGAAAGTGGAGACGCACATATCGGTGAAATGGCGGACCGGCATGGGCAACAGCATGTCGGTTCCGCGCTGCTCGCGAAGAAAGGGTTCGATGCCGGTTCGATGCCGACTGCCGTCGACCAGCATCGTGGAAAGAGCAAAACGAAGCGCGGAGGCGGCGGGAAGGCCAAGGCGCGCGAGCTGGTCAAGGCCCTGCGCGCCCGCCTTGGCGGCTTCGGCGGCCGCGCCCGCAAACAGACCCGCGGCGCTCGCTCCGGTGAGGTCGACGATCAACTCGCCGATCGCGACGCCGGTCCGGTCGCCCTCGGCGGCGCGGAAGCGCCCGAATGGCAGGTTCTGGATCGGGAAGTCCGTTGCGCGGTCATTGGCCGATCCCACCCAGCTGCGCAGTTCGGGATCGTGGGTCGGATTGACGAGAGGATTAGGCATGAAAACTCCGGTTAAGGCAGGAGCCGCGAGGCGATCAGCAACCGCGGGGGCAGGCTGGAAGGCGCGCCCCCAGAAGAGCGGGCACGTTGCGATGCAGGATCGCCTCGATCTCGCTGGCGGGAAGCTGGCTGTTGCGAATATGATCGAAGCTCGCCCGGTAGCTTTCCCAGTGCAGGAGGAAGGGCCAGTCGCTTCCTGGCAGCAGACGGTCAGCGCCGAAGGCCCTCGCAGCTGCGAGAAGCGCGGCTTCCGAGCCCCAGCCCACTGTGTCGTAGTAAAAGCGGCGCGCCGTCGCACTCGGCAACTCGGTGAGATCGGCAACCGGCAGCTGGCCGTCCAGACGTTCGAGCAGCATCGGGAGGATACCGCCGAAATGCGGAACGATGAACCGGATGCGAGGATAGCGTTCGGGAATCCGGTGGACGATGAGGTGGAGGGCGGCGACCGAGTCCTCGACCGAGGCACCAAGACAGGTGGTGAGCCCGAAGTCGCCGATCAGCGGCGTCGCAAGCGCGTTCTGGCACGGATGGATGAACACCGTCGCCTCGCACCGGTCGAGTTCGGCAAAGAGCGGGTCGAACGCCGGATCGGCGATCGTCTGGCCGCGGCAGAAGGTCTGGAGCGTAACTCCGAGGGCGCCGAGTTCGTCCATCGCGCGCCGCGCCTCCGACGCGGCGGCATGCGCATGAGGCAGCGGCAGCGAAGCCCAGAAGGAGAAGCGGTCGGGATGAACCCGGCAAAGCCCGGCATAAAGGTCGTTCCCGAGCCGGGCGAGCGCGACCGCCGCCGCCTCGTCTTCATGATAGGGCGCGGCGATGATCGACAGGATCTGCCGGCCCACGCCCGCGTCGTCCATCGCGGCGAGCCGCTCTTCGAGAATTTCAGCGGGAGGAACGAAGGGCGGCTGCACGATCGCGCCAGGTCCGGGCGAATAGGGCCGAACACCAAGGCCCGCCGCGCGTAGCTGCGCCCCATATTCGGGCGGAAAATAATGGGCGTGGACATCGATAATCATGCTGAACCTTCCTTTCCGCTCTTTTCGAGCGCCCGGTGGAGCGCGACCGCCGCTACGAGGGCGACTGCCGTAAGAACCGCCGCGTTGAGCGCGAGCGCGGTCCCCAGCCCGCCAGCGTCGGCGAGGAGATGGTCGGTCAGGAAACCGACGAGAACCGGCGCGAAACCGGCACCGAATATACCCTGCACGACGAGCATAAGCGCCATGGTCCGTCCAACGAGATGCGCAGGCGCACGACGCGACACGACGACCGAGACGATGGCGAGATAACAGGTGCTGCACGAAACAACGCCGACCTCGATCACCCACATCAGCGTGAGCGACGGCACGAGCGTGACCGAGGTCGCACATAGCATGAGAAGCAACGAGACGGCGATGGCTGCGCGCCCCGCTGCCTCGCGGCCGTTCGCGTGCATCCGGTCGACTACCTGCCCTAGCGCGAGCATGCCCGCCGGCCCGGAGATGAGGAGGATCAATCCCAGGATTGCACCCACCTCCTGCGGTGCGAGCCCCCAGTTCCGACCGATATAGGCGGGGAGCCAAATGCCGAGCGAATTGCCGATCATTGCACAGGCGCAGGAAAATGCGAGGAGCGGGCCGAAAATCCTGCCCTCGCGGCGCATCATCGCGATCACTTCGCCATAGCCCCCGGCGGATCCCGAGGCGGCTTTCCGGGACGGTGGCGGGAAAGCAAAGGCCAGGAACGCCAAGGGAATGCCGGCCATTCCAAGGATAATAAGCGTCATCCGCCAGGGCGCCAGCTCACCCAGCACGGGAAGACCGCCCCAGCCGAGCGAGACAACCGCGCCAAGCAACGCCCCCCCGAGAAGAAGAGCGAGCCCAGGGCCCGCCGTGTTCGACATCGCGAAGAGGCCGAACGCCCTCCCCTGCCGCTCGGTCGCAACCCCGTCGCGGATCAGCGAATAGCTTGCCGGGGGAATGAGGCCCTCGCCGAATCCGACGCCGGCACGAGCGAGGAAAAACAGGAAGAAACTCGTGGCGAGTCCGCACAGCGCAGCCATCAGCGACCAGAAGAGCACGCCAAAGAAAATGAGGGCGCGGCGGTCAAGCCGGTCCGCCGCCCAGCCGGCTGGGAGCCCCGCCGCGATATTGGCAACCGCGAAAGCCGCGCCGACTGCAAGACCCACCTGCGCGTCGGATAGCCCGAGATCGGACTTGATGGGCTGGACGAGAAGACTCAGGGCATATTTGTCGAGTAGCGCCAGCATCGCGATGAAGGTCAGGATGACGACCATGCGGCGCTCGGTCCACAGCGGGTTCGCCCCGCCCGATGGTCGCTCTTCTGCCAATGTCGCCACCCGCTTCTCTCCCTGAATCTCTTTCCGTCGCGATATTCTTTTCAAAGAGAAATGTCAAAAGCAGTTCCCTCCGGGAGATAATTCTCCTAGTCAGGAATTAATCAGATGAAGGAGGATGACCGATGAAGGAATTGCGCCCGTTGAGACGGATAGTGACCGCCAATGATGCCAACGGCCGCTCCCATATCGTTGCGGACGGCCATCCCCCGGCGACTGTAGCGATAGAGGAGCGGCCAGGCTATCGCAGCAGTAACGTCTGGCGCACCGTCGATAGCCCGACAGACGTCGCGGCACCCGATACAACGGCGGACCACAGCGGCGTCCTGCCACCGCCTCGCGGCACGGTAATCCGGGTCATCGACATTCCGCCCCGGCATCCCGACCCCGAAATCCGCCGCCAGCAGGCTGCGGCCTCGCTCTCGCGGCTCTTCCCGGACGCCGATCATGACAGCGCCCATGCCCAGCCCGGCATGCACCTCACCCGGACGATCGACTATGCGATCATTCTCGAAGGGACGCTCACCGCTATCCTCGACGAGGCAGAGACCGAAATGCAGGCAGGCGACATATTGGTGCAGCGTGCGACGAACCACGCCTGGGAGAATCGCAGCGACGCCATGGTCCGGGTCTGTTTTGTCCTGATCGACGGGGCCTGACGTCCGAAGAGATGTTCCGAGCCCTGGAGCGACGCGCCGGAGGAACCGGCGGGCCGCTCTTGTTCTCTCAAAAAAGCGGACCGCACGAACGGTTCGACACCTCCGCCCAGTCGCGCTTTTCCTTTTCTCGGGAAATGGTGCATGACGATTGGAGACCTGGACGGGCGGTGACGAGCCGCGCGGAGGGGCGATCGATCATATCAAGGCGCGAGGAACTATGGCGAGCAGCGGGGGCAAGGCGCAATCGAACGGCAAACGGCACAGTCGCGGACGCCCTTCCAAGGATGCCGATGGCGTCGGACGGGAGGCGCTGATGGAAGCGGCCGAGCGTGTCCTGCGCCGCCTGCCCCCCGCCGAAGTCACACGGCTGGCGATCGCCGAGGAGGCGGGTGTAGATCCCAATCTCGTGCGCTATTACTTCGGCACGGTCTCGCACCTGATCTCCGAGGTCGTCCTCGCCTCGCACCGGCACATTTTTGCGGCCTTCGAACAAAAGACGAAGATGGCCGACCCGATCGACCTTCTTCGCCTGCGCGTCTCGGAATGGCTCCGCCTCTTCATCGACAATCCGTATCATCACCAACTGCTGACGATGGTGATGTACGCCGATCTCGCCTCGGAGGAGCATGCGGCGTGGAAGGAATCGCTTGACCGGTCTGTCGGCTACACTCGTCTCGGGCTGGAACTCGGAGAGAAAAGCGGCCAGCTGCGGACCGTCGAACCGCGCTTCCTCCAGATCGCGATGCTGGGGATGACCGAATTTTTCGCGAACAACGGGGCGATTCTCAAGGATATGTTCGGCCCGGAGGCGACTCCGGAATCGCTGCGCGCAGATTATGAAGCCTTCCTGTTCGACCTGGTGACGAATGGCCTGCGGCCGCGCGCGAAAAAGGGCTGACACGCCTCGATCCCCCGGTTCCTCGACCTCCGGCACCGACAAAGCGGTTGCCGCCGGCCTTTATTTCTTTTATGGAGGAATAAATAGGAGTCTCGGCTCGCCGCGCGATGGACGCACTCCGTCTTTCCCGCGCCGACCGTGCCAATCGGGAGAGTGAGCATGTCCATGTCGATCCGCAACCTCGCAGGGGAAATCCCGCCGCCGGAAAACGCCTGGTATGTGGTGGCCTTCTCGGACGAAATCGGCGAGCAGCCTTTCGCGCGCCGGATTCTCGACAAGCGGCTCGTCCTCTATCGCACTGAAAACGGCGATCCGGTCATGCTCGACGATTATTGCGCCCATCGCGCCATGGCCTTGTCGCAGGGCAAGCGGACTGGCGGCGATCGCATCCAGTGCCCGTATCACGGCATCGAATATGGTCCCGACGGCGTCTGTGCGCTCGTCCCCTCGCAACAGGTTGCGCCGCGCCAGATGCGCGTACGCTCCTACCCTCTCGCCGAACGCTGGCAATGGGTGTGGGCCTGGATGGGGGATCCCGCGCTCGCGGACGAGAGCCTCATCCCCGACCACGCCGAATTCGGCCTTGCGCCCGACGACGGCTTCTGGAAGCTGCAACGCTTCGTCATGAACATCGGTGGCAATTTCCAGCTTCTTCACGAAAATCTTCTCGACGTCTCGCACATCACCTTCCTGCACGAGGGAAGCTTCGACAGCGGAGCGATCGCCCAAACGCCGGCGAAGACCGAGGTGGATGGCAATTTCATTCGCATCAGCCGCAAGATCACCGAAACCATGACCGGCAATTATGCGAGGATTTTCGAGTTTCCGGACGGAATGACGGTCGAACGCGAACTGGAATCCCGCACTTGGGTTCCGAGCCTCAATGTCGTCTCCAATTATTTCCGACCGGTCGATAGCGGCGACGAAAAGGTGATGATCCGTCATTCGCCCTTTGCCATCACGCCCGAAACGGACGGAAGCTGTCATTATTTCGTTGCGACCTCATCGAATTACAGCCGTCCGCCGACGGCGGAGGAGCTGCCCGCGCGCAATCAGGCCGTGTTCGACGTATTTTTGACCGACAAGGCAGCCATCGAAGCGATCCAGCAAGCCTATGAGGAACTCGGGACGCGGGCTCCCGATACGAGCGTGCGCGCCGATGAGGCGGCCGTGCGCTTCCGGCGCATCCTGGCGACGCAGGTCGCCGCCGAAAGGCAGGGACAGGATAGGCGGGAAGCGGTCGCCGCTGAATAAATATCCGCGCGCTGCCACCAAGCCGGAGCGGGGGCAGGGTTCGAGACGTGCCCTGACCTGAGCCGCCGATGCCCCTCCGGCCCGCGGGGGGAAAGCGCGGCGGCGCAATCGCGAGAATGAGGGGCAGCAGCGCGAAGCCGAGTGCCGGACGCCAAGCCCCTGATGCGTAGTTGTTCGCAGCCTCGGCCCAATAGCCGTAGAGGCACGACGAGGCCGAACAGCCAATGCAGCGCCGATCTTTTTGAGCAGGGCTCGGAGGCCTCGGTCGGCTGGATCGTATATCCCGCCGCATGGGTGCGGCCAGTGAATTACCAGCCGGATCATTCCGATTGCCCTCGGCGCCGATCATGCCTCCAATGTTTCGCGCAACCTTTATCTTGCCGCGAAGATGTCGACAGGCGTTTGCCCCTCGGTCGGCGGCCACGCACTATCGAAATTCGCGGGGAATGTTGGCCATGCGTCGGACGCACCATTGCAAAGCCGGACTAGACCATAGTTCCCGCTGACCAGCGGCTCGAAGCTCCCGTCTAGGCGACAACGCTATTCTACACGTCCATTTAGCCTTGAAAATCCGGGCGAGATTCCAGATTTGCAAGACTAAGTAGCGCTGCGTCAGGCTGCGCTCGACATGGCCGACGCCAGTCCGAGATGTTCCACGAACGGCTCAAAATCGCGATCACTATAGAGCAGTGACAATCCATCCTCGATGCATCGAGTGGCGATCAGCGTATCGATCGTCTTGCGAATGGTGACGCCCTTGCCACGCAAAGTCCGCAAGTTTCGAGCCGCTTGGATGGCGACGTCACGACCTCCGATATCGATCTGGTCGAGAGAGCCCATCAATCTTAGTCCGACCTTGAAATCGCGTTCGCTGGTAAACCCTTGCAGAACCTCGGCTAGAATGATGTCGCCGGTCAGCAAAGGTTCCGCGCCAAGCAATGCATCCAACTGCTCTGTCTGTGGTGTCGTATCGCCCCGGAAGTAATCGATCCAGACGCTGGAATCGACGAGGATCACCCGTCGGTTCTCATGGCATTAAGATCGCCCGTCCAAGCGAACTTGCCCCGGAACTTTCGTATCTCGTCCTGTTTGCGAAGCCGAAGCAACATACGCAAGCCGAGCTCAACAGCCTCGCGCTTCGTCTTAAGTCCCGTCACTCGAAGAGCCTCGCTCATAAGGTTATCATCAATGACGATGTTGGTCCGCATGGTGTGTATACTTTTCCTTGTTCATACACATAGGCTCATCGGGATGAGTCTGCAATCCATCATCTCTTTTTGCCGATGGTCAGATTTCGAGTGAGGCCATAATCGAACTGGAAGTCGCCGATTGCGCCGCCGCGAGAAATGGCATGACATGAACGCCGATCGCGAGCCCGATCGTTGTGGCCAGAAGATACAGCGGCCAGGCCGCAAATCCGCAGCGCCCGTTCTCCATGCCCGGTATCCCTCAGCGCGCGCTGGCCAGCACGATGCCCGTCATTTCGCGGAGGACTTCGACAGTCATGCCATCAACCATGCTGCGCACCGCAGCGCCTTCCGAGGAAAGGTCGAAGACCGCATAGTCGGTGTAGGCGCGGGAGACGCAACCAAGACCGGTGAGCGGATAGGTGCAAGCCTCGACGAGCTTCGATTCACCCGATTTTGTAAGCAGGTCCATCATCACGAACGTCTGGCGCGCGCCCACGGCAAGGTCCATCGCGCCCCCGACAGCCGGAATCGCTCCGGCCTCTCCGGTGTGCCAGTTGGCGAGATCCCCCGTCGCCGAGACCTGGAAGGCCCCCAGCACGCAAATGTCGATATGCCCGCCACGCATCATGGAGAAGCTGTCGGCGTGATGAAAATAGGAGCCACCGGTCAACAGCGTCACCGGCTGCTTTCCCGCATTGATGAGATCCCAGTCCTCCGCGCCAGTGGCCGGAGCGGGTCCCATTCCGAGTATGCCGTTCTCGCTCTGGAGAACGATCTCGCGATCGGCGGGGAGAAAATTCGCGACAAGCGTCGGCAGGCCGATCCCGAGATTGACATAAGCGCCGTTCGGAATGTCGGCCGCGACAAGAGCTGCGAGCTCGTTACGGTTCAGGCGATTCATCTGCTGTTCCTCGTTGTTCAAGCGCTGGGAAGCGCTGGATTATCGACGGCGACGACGCGCTGGACGAAGATTCCGGGGGTGACCACGGCCTCGGGATCGAGGGCTCCCAACGGAACGATCTCATTCACCTGAACGATCGTCTGCGTCGCGGCCATCGCCATCACCGGCGCGAAGTTGCGGGCCGCCTTGCGATAGACAAGATTGCCCCAGCGATCCCCCTTGAGCGCCTTGATCAGGGCGAAATCGGCACGGATCGGATATTCGAGGACATAGTGCCTGCCGTCGATCTCGGCGGTCGTTTTCCCCTCGGCAAGCAGCGTTCCGTAGCCGGTCGGCGTATAGATGGCGCCGAGCCCCGACCCCGCCGCATGCATGCGTGCGGCGAGATTGCCCTGCGGGACAAGTTCTAGTTGGATCCGGCCCGCCCGATAGGCCTCGTCGAAATGATGGGAATCGGCCTGGCGCGGAAAAGAACAAATCACCTTTTGTACGCGGCCATTTCTGATCAGCGCGGCGAGCCCGTCCTCGCCATTGCCGGCATTGTTACAGATTACGGTGAGGTTGCCGATATTGCGATCGATGAGCGCATCGATAAGCTCGACGGGCATGCCCGCCGAGCCGAAGCCCCCGATCATTACCGAGGCGCCATCCCCGATGTCTAGCACCGCCTCGGCGAGCGTGGGCACAGTCTTGTCGATCATTACTTTCTCCGGTTTGCGGTCGCAACCTGTTTCCGGCGGCTGCATGGATGGACTTCATTGGGAGGTGGAAGGACGTCACGCGAAGCATGAGGCCTAGCAATTCGGTGACCGCGCCCTATGGTCACGACAAATCGGGAGGGACGCGTGGCAATCAGCCTGGTGGCGCTGAAATATTTTCGCACGGTGGCGACGGTCGGAAGCGTCAGCCGCGCGGCGGACATATTGAATGTCGCGCAATCGGCGGTCAGCCGGCAGATCCTGACGCTCGAGGAAGAGCTGGGGACCCCGCTGCTGCTCCGCCACCGCCGCGGCGTCGACCTCACCGAGGCCGGGCATCTCGTACTGCTGCGCGCCGAGGCGATCCTGCGCCAGACATCGGACCTGCACCGCGAGGTCGCCGCGATCGACCCGAATCCCCGTGGCGCGCTCCGGATCGGCTTTCCGCCCTCCCTGAGCGCACTGCTCGTCGCGCCGATCATCTCGCGGGTCATCCACACCCATCCCTCAGTCGAGATTTCGCTGTTCGAGGGCTTTTCCTTCGAAGTCGGCGAACGCGTCGAGGACGACAGGCTGGACATCGCACTAAGCTCGTGGCTCGATCCCAATCCGGCGCTCCAGGTCACGCCGCTGTTCAGCGAAGCGATCGTGCTCGCGGCGCCCGCCGACGGATGGCCGTTCGGCGACATCATCCGCCAGGAGGATGTCGCGCGCCTTCCCTTCATGGCCACGAATTTCATTCGTCGACGGGTGAACGAATGGCTCGGCGAGGACCATCCACCGACGGGGCGCGTTATCGAGACTGATTCCCAGTCGATGCTGATGCCGCTCGTCAGGCTGGCGCTTGGCCACCTCGTCGTGCCACGCTCGGCGGTCGAGTTCGAACTGCGTAGCGGCACGGTTCGCTGCGCGCCGCTCGAGGGGCTGCGCATGACGCGATATCTGGTCGAACGCAAGGAGCGGGTCCGCTCGTCCGCCGTGTCCTTCTTCGTGGAAGCAATGGACGAACAACTGAGCATTTTCGACGACCAGAAAGTCCTGTTGAAAGTTCCATCCTAGCCCGGGCGGCATAGGTCTCGCCGAACAGGCCGAAGGGGCCGAAGGGGCCGGCGCCATACGGCACCGTCCCCTCGCCCCCTTAGAATTTGAAGCCGACGCGAAGTCCGTACATGCGCGGCGGATCCATGAACCAGGTATTGAGGCCATATGCCCCGGCGGCTGCGGGCGTCACGAAAGTATCCTTGTTCGTGAAGTTCGTGACCCAGGCGGTAACCGACCAATTGTCCCCGGGTGCTGAGTAGGTCAGCGAGGCATCGCCCTTGAAGTAGCCGGGCTGCTCAAGGCCTTCGAGATGCGAGAAGAGTCCCCAGGACAGCGACTGGAACTTGCCCGCGACATTGGCGCTGATTTCGCCGCCATTGGCCAGCTGCCAGTCCTTGGTAACTGAAATCGAACCCGACCACTTCGGCGACTTCGGCAGCGACAGACCCGAATAATCGATCAGGTTGTTAACCGAGCAATATTCGACCGGCACGGTGCTGCCCGCGCCGCAGGTGAACACGGCGGGAGGCGGCAGCATGCCCTTTTTGATCTTCGCATTGAGGTAGGCGAGGTTTGCGTTGATGGTCAGGCCACCATCGAGGTTGAGCCCGGCATCGACCTGGAGCCCGTAGATCTCGGACTTGTCGATATTCTTGAGAACGCCCTTGCCCGATGCGATGTCGAAGGCCGAGACTTGCAGGCCGCTATAGTCGTAGTAGAAGCCTTCGAAATTGAGACGGAGCCGGCGATCGAGCAACATCGTCTTGAGGCCCGCCGTATACGACATGACCGTTTCCTTGTCGAAGGTCTCGGCAGGCGTACCGGCGACCGACGGGTTGAAGCCCGCCGCGATATAGCCCGTCTGGGCATTGGCGTAGAACATCGCGTCGGCGCCGATGTCATATTCGACCCCGATTTTCCAGTCGACCCGGTCGTCCTTCGTCGACAGGTCGAAAACCTGCGGCGGCGCGGCCGAATTGCTCGCCGGGAAAGCCGTAATGTTCTGGCCGTTCGTACGGCGCTTGTCGGCCGAGTAGCGAAGCCCGCCGGTCACGCGGAACGCATCGCTGAGCGAGAAGGTCGCCTCGCCGAAAAGCGCCCGCGAGGTGGTGTTCACTTGCGTGAAGCTGCCGGGGCCGCCGCTCATGAAGCTGAACGGCTGCGCCGAACCGCCCGAATAGACCGCGGCGTTGTGAATGTTGAACGACGAGCGGTAGAAAGGAACGTCATGATCGTAGAGATATCCGCCGACGAGCCACTTCAGCCGGTCGGTCTCGCCGCTCAGACGCAGTTCATGGGTCCAGACGCTCGCACGGTTCGTCCAGAAGAAGCTCGCGGAGAAGCCGGTGAGAGCCGATCCGCCGACTCCGGGGTTCGGGTAATAACGGACTGGGTAGCCGGTCGGCGAGTTGAAAGTGAAATTATAGCGCGTGTAGGCCGGGATATAGGTCAGCGTCACATTGTCGTTGAGGTCATAGTTGAACTCGGCGCTGTAGCGCTGTGAATTACGACGAGAATAATATTCGTCGCCCGGCGCGATAGGCTGGAACCAGGGCCGCTTCGGATCAAGATAGGGGCGCAGCGTCAGCGTGTCGCCCATGCCGCCCGAATGCTGGACCTCGGCGCGCGCGACCAGCGAAAAATTGTCGGTCGGTTCGAAACGCATCGTCACGCGTCCCGCGATCCGGTCAAGATCGTTGCCGCCATTGCTCATATATCCGTCACGCTTTGCCGCGTCGATCGCCACGCGGAAGGCGAGCGTATCCGAAACCGGGAGGTTAACAGCAGCAAAACCGTGGAGCGAATTATAGTTTCCGTAGGAAAGCGTGCCCTCGCCGCCGAATTCGAACTGCGGCAGCTTCGTGGTCACGTTCACGGTCCCGCCGGCCGCGTTACGGCCGTAGAGCGTACCCTGAGGTCCGTAGAGAACCTCGACGCGGTCGATATCGAACAGGGCACCCGACAGGGTGAAGCGCGAGGCGTAAACGCCGTCGATGTTCGTCGAAACCGCGGGATCGTTGGTCTCGGCGTCGACCGTCTGACCGATGCCGCGAATGAAGACCTGCGTCGAGGCACCTTCCTGGTTAAGGGCAATCGCCGGCGCCAGTTGCGAAATGCCGCGAACATCGGTGACGCCGCGGGTCAGAAGATCATCGCCGCCGATAACGGTCACGCTCGCGGCAACATCCTGGACATTCTGCGCGCGCTTCTGCGCGGTAACGACAATCTCTGCGCCGCCGGAGTTGCTCGTCGTTTGGGGCTCGGCAGCCGGCGCTTCCTGCGCGCGCGCGCCCGACGAGATGGCAGCGAAGCCTACAGCAGCAAGCAGACAAGAACGGTACTTATTCATGAATTTCCCTCCCAAGTTTTTGAATTATTCAAGATATTATTGAACCTCGACGTCAGGACGCCTGCGCTTGCATGCCCGGTCCACACCGCGAAAAGCGGCATGTCTGATCCGTGAAAATGGGAACCAGCGCGACACGGCGCGGCAGAAACCCGGGCACGATATGCGGGCGCGGAGCACCGCGGGGCACGCAAGCTGTCGTCATGTCCTCTCCCTCGTCCTGATTTTCGTCTCTTATATTCTTTTTTGCGAGAATTACAAATCGCAGCTTATGCAAGGTTAAAATCGAAGAACTATCGCTACTTAAACCGTCGTCGCTGGCCGCTCCTTCCGCTCATCGGGCGGAAGCGATCCGGTGCGATCGGTCGTGAGGATCCGATCCGATTCTTGCCCCTGAGATTTGCGTCTCGCGTGCCGAACCTTATCAAAATGCGCTCCCGGCACGTTCGACAATATCGAGATGGCATCTATCTGAAAAAGTCATGGTTGATCATTCTGCTCACCTATCCCGGCGAGCCTATCCCATGAATTTGCCGCCGTTGACGTCAATGACCGCCCCCGTGATATGGAGTGCCTCCTCGCGTGTCAGAAATTCGACCGCCGCCGCCGCGTCGTCCGCCTGCCCCATGCGCCGGTTCGGCGTCCCCTCGGCATAGGCTCCGAAGTCGAAAGCCGAGCCGAGCTCGGTTTCGGTAAGGCCCGGCGCAACGCAATTGACGGTGATACCATGCTGCCCCATTTCTAGGGCGACGATCCGGGTCAGCGCAACGAGCCCTGCCTTCGATGTTCCGTAAGCGGTACCCGCGCCCGCCGAGGCCTGGCGCGCGACTTGCGAGGCGATATTGACGATGCGTCCCCAGCGATTGTCGATCATGGCCGGAAGCAGGAAGCGCATCACGCGCATTGCTCCCGTCAGATTGACGTCGAGAACCCGCTGCCACTCCTCAATCGGCATGGCGAGAAAGGGGCGTGCGAGCCCGCAGTCTGTTGGGGCGATCGCGGCGTTGTTCACCAGTATGTCGACATATCCGACCTCGGCGAGAAGCGCGTTCAGGCGGGCATCGAGCGCCGCGCCGTCGGTTATGTCGAGGGGAATCGAAAGAAAGTTCGCACCCGCCGCCTCGCAGAGGCGCTGTGTCTCGGCGAGATCGGCGCCGGGCACGTCAACAACGGCGAGCGTCCGGACGCGGGCAGCAAGCCGCGCGGCGATTGCGCGGCCTATACCCCGCGCACCGCCGGTCACGAGTGCACAGTTACGTTGTTCCATGATCCGTCTCCCTTCAACCGCCCGCCCGATGCCGGTCAGCGCAGCCGCTCGGCGACCCAGTCGGCCATCTGGTTGAGCGCGGTCGGCAAATTGTCGAGATGACAATGCTGTTCTCCTCCATCTTCATAGGTGAAGACCATGAGTTCGCGCGACCGCGCGTTCGCCGCTTCCTCGATCACGCGCTCGGCGGCGCTCAGCGGAACCTGCATGTCATGGGCACCATGAAAGACGGCGAGATCGCAGGCGAGGCGGGGAAGCACATTGGCGAGCGTGAAGCGGGTACGTTTCGCGAGAAATTCGTCCATCGAGTTCACGCCCGTGAACCAGAGCAAGGTCGGAACATCGAGCCCGGAAAGGGTGATCGGTGCCGTCGGCTCCTTGCCTTCGCGGACCGCGCGCGCCTGCGGCGTCTCGTAGAGCGCGCCCCAGGCCAGACAGCAGCGAAAGCGCTGGTCGACCGACGCGGCGCGAACCGCACGATAGCCGCCGAAACTGCAGCCGACCGAAGCGATGAGACCGGGATCGATATCTCGACGCGTCAGGACCCAGTCGACCGCGGCACCACCATATTTCTCGGTCTCGGGTTCCATGTGGAGATTCTTGTAGAACCGCGCCGATCCCGATCCCGGGCAATCGAAGGTGAGCACCGAGACACCCCTTTTTAGCAGCGAGTCGACGAGACCATTCTGCCAGAACCATTCCATATAGCTGTGAAGGCCGTTGAAGCAGACCGCAACCGGCCGCGGCCCCTCGCCTTCTGCCGGATAGAAAATCCCGTCCAGCACCTGGTCGCCGTAGGGAATCGCCACGCGCTCGAAGCGCGTGCCCGAAAGTGCGATCGCCTTCAGAGCCTGCTCGCGACTCTCCTCGAAAATCTTCACCTTGTCCGGATCGAGCTGCATCGACCATTCGGCGATCGCAAGCAGCGCCGAGCCGCGCTGATACAGCGACTGGGCGCTGACGAGGCGGCCCGCCGCCTCGCAATCGCGCGCCATCGCGCCGAGGACCCGACCACGTTCGGCGAAGCCATTGGTCCAGATCGACACGCTGTCGAACATGAAGCGGGCGAAATTCTCGTCGACATAGGTTGCGCTGCCATCGAACAGCAACGGCGACTTGCGCTTCGCCTCTTCGAAATAGTCGGCATTTTCGCGGACGAACTTCAGATAGGGGCGCATCGACATCTCAACATCGCCCATCGTAGCCCCCGTCGCGGTGGCGACCACAGCGTTATAGTTCAGCCAATAAGTGGGCGTCGAAAAGGGGATCAGTTCAAACATGGTCTTACCTCATAATGGGTGTTCGGGTTGACATCGGACAGCCAGGCATCGCGTCCGGCCGTATGGGAAAGGCCCGCGGCGGCCTGGGGCCTCAGGCCTCCTCGCCGCTGGCGGCACGGCTGTCGGCTGGCAGGTAACGGACCGCCATCAGATAGAGACACGCGGCGACCGGCAGCAGGAAGGTCGTCAGCGCCATGCCCGTGCGCGTCGCTGCCGCAAGCGCAGCACCGCACGCCGCGGGATCTGTAGCGATGCCGGCGCAGGTCGTTCCCGCAGCGGCGGCGTTCGCATGGAGAAAATGGTCGATCAGGGCTCCGGTGATCACCGGACCGAGGCCGCCCACGAGAGCCAGCAGCACCAGCAGCAGCGCGGCTCCCGTCGCCCGCATCTGGGCAGGCAAGAGATTTTGGGCCACGGCGTAAGTTACTGGCGCGCCAACGAAGAAGCCGACGGGACCAAGGAATATCAGTGCGATCGCCGTGGTTGCCGAAGGCTGCAGCAAACCGGCGAGATAGGCCGGAAATGCGATGCAGATCCCCGCGACGGCGATAAAACCATAGTTGCGTGGATTGCGCGGGCCCAGCCGATCGCCGAGAATCCCGCCGACCAGTGTCCCGATCGCGCCGGCGAGGCCGGCAAGGAGGCCGAGAACAATGCTCGCCTCGGTCAGGCTGTAGCCGAATACGCGGATGAAGAAGGGCGCAAGGAACTGGGTCAGGCCGAGCGAGGAAACGGTGGTGGTCACGATACCGGCCGTCATGAACACGACGGAGCGGCGGGCAAGAAAGGCCGTTCCGGCCGCGCGCAAGGAATTGGGATTGGCCGGCGCGGGTCTGGGGCCGTCGTGCCGGCCCCGCGGGGGTTCACGCATGGTCGTCGCCGAGAGGATCGCAAGAAGGATTCCCGGAAGTCCCGCGACCACGAATGTCCAGCGCCAGCCGATCTCGGAGGCAAGCCAACCGCCGCCAAACGAGCCGATCATGATACCGACCGGCGCGCCGATCGAGAATATCGCAAGCGCGAAGGCGCGTTTTTCCGGCGGGTAATAGTCCGAAATCAGCGAGTGGCTTGCCGGAGCGCACCCCGCCTCGCCGATGCCCACGCCGAGACGAAGGAAAAAGAGCTGCGTCGCCGTCCGGGCCATGCCCGACAGCATGGTGAAACTCGACCAGGCGAGCAGGCAAATCGTGAGCAACCGAGTACGCGAGCCCCGGTCGCTGTATCGCGCGAGCGGAAAGGAGGCGATCGAATAGAGCAGCGAGAATCCGAGGCCGCTGAGCACGCCGATACCGGTATCGGTCAGCCCGAGCTCGTTCTTGATCGGCTCGCCCAGGATGCTGATCATGATGCGATCGACGTAGTTGACCGCATAGATCAGAAAGAGCAGCGTCGTCGCCCACCAGATTTGCCCGCGCGCAAGTTCGCGCGGCGCGGCGACATCCCCGACGGGCCCGGTCACCGTCGCACCGCCATCGTAGCTTGCAGCAGCCTCGTCACGCTCGCCTCTCCCGCCATCCTTATTTGTCGGATGACTGGAGCCTCGCCGCCCCGACTGCCAGAAGAAACATTAGATGGCGCCGATCCAAATATTCGATGGGCGGGATCGCGCGGAGGCTCCTAGAAAGGCTGCATCAAACAAGAAGAGAGGACGCGCGCACCGTGCGGATCGACCCGGCCGGCATGGATGCCGCCCAACTTTACAAGCTTCTGACCGGCATCGTCGTGCCGCGGCCAATCGCCTGGGTTACCACGGTCGGCGCCGACGGCGTCGTGAATGCCGCACCTTTCAGCGCCTTCACATTCGTTTCGAACAAGCCCCCCATGATCCTGATCAGCGTCGGCCGAATCGATGGACGCCGGAAAGACACATCGCGAAACATATTCGCGGCAAAGAGTTTCGTCGTGAATATCGTCAGCGAGGCCCTGCTACCCCTCGCCCATGCAAGCTCGGCGCCCTACGCCCCCCACGAAAGCGAAACGGAGATTCTCGGCATCGAGCTTGCGCCGAGCGAAAGGGTCCGGGCGCCGCGGATCGCGCGGTCGCTCGTCCAGATGGAGTGCGTGCTCCATTCGAGCGTCGAATATGGATCGGAAGGATCCGAGGCGATCGTCGGAGAGGTCGTTTGCTTCCATGTCGATGACGCGATTATCGACAATGGCAAGATCGACCAGCGCCGGCTCGCGCCTGTGGCCCGCCTCGGGGGCCCAACCTATGCGACTCTTGGCGAGCTTTTGAACATGCCGGGATATTTCGGCTGATCGCGCCGCGATCGGCCTTCCGACAACAGGGAGAATGACGATGACGAATGAAATAGGCGATTTCGAAACCCGGTTGAGGGCAATCGAGGACCGACTCGAAATACAGAATCTCCTCGCAGCGCATGCACCGTCGATCGACGGCGGGGCGGCGGAAAGCTGGCTTGCGAACTGGAGCGACGACGCGCTTGTCGATCGTCATGCCGACCCCGAACGGCACAGTGGTGACTATGCCGGCGTTTATGGCAAGGACCTGATGCTCGAGGAGATCAATAGTCCCGAACTCGCGGCGCTGCGCAAGGCGGGTCTCTGCCACCTGAATACCCCGCCCTATATCGCAATCACGGGCGATGAAGCGAAAGCAATCAACTATCTTCAGCTGGTCGGCCTCGAAGGCGACACCTATCGCGTCCGTCGCATCGTCCTCAGCCTGTGGCACTTCCGGCGCACCGGCGAAGGCTGGAAGATCGCGCGCCGTAAGATGCGCGCGCTGGGTCTCGATGAAGCAGTGCAGATCATGCTCGAGGTGGAGCGCTGAGTCAGGCCACGCGGAAGGTGGCCGTGCGCGACCTTCCATCTCAGCCGTGGTAGAAGGGGTCGCTGAGCACCGCCTCACGCCAGCGGCGGTGATAGAGGCGTAGCCAACGCCGCAGGCGTGTCGCAAGACGGCGGCGGCGATTGCGTCCGGGCAGTATCCGTCCCGGATCCTCGCGAATAGGCACGCGGCTTCTCTCCCGAATCATTATTCCTTTATAAGAGAATAATGATTCGGGAGACGGGGCGTCAAGCATGGCCGCGCCGGGCGCGGCCATGGATCAATCCGCCGACCCTCAAGCCTCCCCTTTACTGGACCTCTGATTCCGGAGCGCCGCCTTGTCGACCTTACCGGTCGAGCCGAGCGGAAGCTCGTCAATGGTCTCGATGCTGTCCGGCACCCACCATTTGGGAAGTTTACGGGTGAGTTCGTCACGCACCCCCTCGATGTCGATCGCCGCACCGGGCCGTGCAACCAGAAGCAAAAGTGGCCGTTCATCCCACCGCGGATGCGGCACGCCGATCACAGTCGCCGTCGCAACCCCCGGACAGAGCGAGGCCAGGGTCTCGATTTCGAGCGAACTGATCCATTCGCCTCCTGATTTGATGATGTCCTTGGCCCGGTCCGTGATCTTGACATAGCCTTGCGGATCGATCGTCGCGATGTCGCCGGTACGCAGAAAACCATCCGCGGTCAGGGGGCTCTCGTCGAGCCGGAAATATCCCGCCGCGACAGCAGGACCGCGCATCTGGAGCGCGCCGGGCGCTCTCCCGTCACGCGGCAGTTCGCGATCGGCCTCGTCCGCGATCCGCATGTCGACGCCGAAGGGGACCCGCCCCTGCTTCAGCCGGAAAGAAATCCGCTCGTCAGCGGCCATCGCGGCAACAGCAGGCGTGGCCGTCGAAACGCCGCCGACGGGCGACAATTCGGTCATGCCCCAGGCCGCAATCGCCTCGATCCCCAGCGCATCGAAGCGGCGCAGCAATTGCTCGGTCATCGCAGCGCCGCCAACGACGATCCGACGCAGGTCCGGAAGCGCGCCGCCCCCGGATTCCATATAGTCGAGGAGGCCGAGCCACGCCGTCGGCACCGCAGCGGCGAAGGTCACTCCCTCCCTGCGCATCCGGTCATAGAGTGTGCGGCCGTCGAGCCGGGCGCCCGGAAGAACGAGCTTCGCGCCGACCGCAGGCGCCGCGAAAGCGAGACCCCAGGCATTGGCGTGATACATGGGGACGATGGGCATGATCGTGTCGAGCGCCGACAGACCGAATGCGTCCGGCTGGACCGTGATCAGGGTATGGAGAACATTCGAGCGATGCGAATAGAGAACGCCCTTGGGGTTGCCCGTGGTTCCCGAGGTATAGCATAGCCCAGCGGCAAGCTCCTCATCGAACGCCCCCCAACGGCAGTCGGCGGGCTGCCCCTGGCTGTAGACCTCGATCGACGGCCCCGCAGATTCCTCCACACCATGTGGCGGGCTTAGCCAGACAATGCGGGCGAGAGAGGGGCAGCGTCGTGCGAGACCCAGCGCGGTTTGGGCAAAAGCGCCGTCGGCGAACAGGAGGCGATCCTGTGCATGATCGACAATCCAGGCGAGCTGATCCTCGCTCATGCGCGGATTGAGCGTGTGACAGACCGCGCCTATCCCTGCGATGCCGTACCAGGCTGCAAGATGTCCGCGGCCGTTCATCGCGAGCGTGGCCACCCGGTCGCCGGGCACGATGCCGTCGGTCAGCAAGGCGTGCGACAGTCGGCTGGCGTCTGCGCGCAGCGCCGCGTAGCTGGTGCGCTCGACCTTTTCGTCGTCGCGAAAGGAGACGATCTCGCGATCGGCGTGCCAGCGGGCGGCGTGGTCGATAAACCGGTCAACCGTCATCGACCAGGGCTGCATGCGCCCGGCGCCCGCAACCTCGCGCTGCCTATTCATTGAGTCTCTCCCCATACTGGCCGGTCCGTTTCTTTCGTGTCGCGGCGGCGGCCGGCGGCACGGTCCGGATCCCTACACGGCCACCCGTTATCTGTTTGCGGCAACCGCCCGCTCGACCTCATAACGATATTGCTCTCCGCCGCTCGTCGGCACGACATCGCCATCGCGCGCGGCGATCGACGTCAGCGCTGCCGCCAGAAGGTCAGGGTCTGCCGGGCCGCCGGTCACATGGATACCGCGCGTCATCGTGACGTGCGCCTGTTCAAAGCAGCCCGCACCGGCGAGCAATATTGTTCGCGTTGGCGCATTGGGCGCCGAAAGGACGACCACCGCCGGACTCACCAGCTCGGGGTCCATCCCCTCGAGCGCTTCGGCGGGGTATAGTCCGTCGGTCATGGCGGTCGCCGCGCTGGGCGCCAGACAGTTGACGTGGATGTTATAGCGTTCACCTTCGAGCGCGAGCGTCTGCATCAGCCCGACAAGCGCCATCTTGGCAGCGCCGTAATTGGCTTGGCCGAAATTGCCGTAGAGGCCCGACGATGAGGTGGTGAAGAGAATGCGGCCATAGTTCCGGTCGCGCATACCGTCCCACACCGCCTTGGCACAATTCACCGATCCCATAAGATGCACGTCGAGCACCAGCCGGAAATCGGCGAGATCCATCTTAGCGAAGGTCCGGTCGCGCAATATCCCGGCGTTGTTGACGAGGATATCGACCTTGCCCCATCGCTGCGTTGCAGCTTGGACCATTGCCTCGACCTCCGCGACATCGGAAACATTTGCCGTTACCGCGAGCGCGTCACCTCCTGCCCGCGCGATATCGGCGCACACCGATGCGGCGGCTTCCCCATCGAGATCGTTGACAAGGATATGCGCGCCGCGCGCCGCAAGCGCGAGCGCATGCGTGCGCCCGAGGCCCGCCCCCGCCCCGGTCACGATCGC
Source organism: Sphingopyxis sp. (assembly GCA_032154175.1). Lineage (GTDB taxonomy): Bacteria > Pseudomonadota > Alphaproteobacteria > Sphingomonadales > Sphingomonadaceae > Sphingopyxis. Next base: position 121,103 of record JALDYH010000003.1, read on the forward strand.
GACATGGCCCTTGAGGTCGATTATCATTGGCATCTCCATTTGATTGGCCATCCGGCCGTCCCGTTTCAGAAAATCCGCGCCGGCGCAGCCGATGCAACGTCGCTGCGCGTGGCAACGAACGCCAGGAGCGAGGCGGCCTTCGGCAACTCGCATTCAAAAAAGAAACGGCAGGCGTGAAGCTTGCCTTCGGCGAGATCGGGATCGAGGCCCCCTGCTGCGAGCCCGCGCGCCGCGACCACCGCCTGCGCAAGCCAGATCCATCCGACCACGACATGACCGAAACCGCGCAGGAACGACGTCGCATTGTCGAAAGGCGCACTCGTCCCGTCGAGCGAGGCAAGTGCCGTCCCCACATCCTCCCACGCGGTCGCCAGCTGCCCGGCGAGCGGCGCAAGCCGCGCGATCCGTCGCGCCTCGGCTCCGGTCTCGCCGATCCGCCTGGAAAGAAGTGGAAGCGCCTCACCGTCGCGCAGCAGCTTGCGGCCGAGCAGATCAATCGCCTGAATCCCTGTCGTTCCTTCATGGATGGGGTTCAGCCTGTTGTCGCGCCACAATTGTTCCACGTCGAAGTCGCGGGTATAGCCGTAACCGCCGTGGATCTGGATCGCGATATCGTTCGCGGCGAGGCCATATTCGGATGGCCAGCTCTTGGCGACAGGCGTGAGAAGCCCCAGGAGCATTGCGCTTTCCCCGTCATCCTCGGCTCGATCGACGAGCCAGGCACAATAGAGGCAAAGCGCGAGCGCTCCTTCCGCATAGGCCTTCTGCTGAAGCAGCATATGCTTGACGTCGGGGTGCTCGATGATCGCGACCGGATCGCCCCCGCGCGAGCCGATGGGGCGTCCCTGCAGTCGCTCGCGCGCATAAGCGGCAGCAAGTCGGTACCCACGATAGCCAAGGGCAGCCGCACCGATGCCGACCCCAATGCGCGCCTCGTTCATCATCTGGAACATCTGCTGAAGGCCGCGCCCGGGTTCGCCGACGATCCAGCCCGTTGCTCCGTCGCCCTCGCCGAAATTGAGCAGACAATTCGCGGTGCCGCGATATCCCATCTTGTGATTCAGCCCGGCGACCGTAATGTCGTTGGGCGAACCATCGGGCAAGATCTTCGGCACGATGAAAAGCGAGATTCCTGCCGTTCCCTCGGGCAGGCTGCCGTCGGCGGCGGGAATCTTGGCGAGAACGAGGTGAATGATATTCCCGCTCGCATCCTGATCGCCTCCCGAAATCCACATCTTGTTGCCGGCGAGGCGATAGCGTGAACCCAGTTCGTCCACGCAGTCGAACACCGCACGCGCCCGGATGTCGGCCAGACTCGACCCCGCCTGCGGTTCGGAGAGGCACATCGTGCCGAACCAGCGGCCCTCGACCTGCGGGCGTCCGAAAGCCTCGAATTGTGCGGCGCTACCGAAGGTCGCTATGAGCCTTGCGTTGGCAACGGTGAGCATCGGATATGCCGCGGTCGATATATTGGCCGCGGCAAAAAGCGAAAAGGACGCCGCACACACAAGATAGGGAAGACCGAGGCCGCCTTCGTCTTCGGAGAAGCCCGCGGCGAACAATCCAAGTTCGGCGTAGCTGCGCAGCGCGGGCGCGATTGCGGGGCAGATATGGACACCGTCCGCGACGAGCCGCGGCTCGTCAACGTCGGCCTGCTTGTAGTGCGGAAGAAACTGCTCGGTCGCAAGCTTCTCCGAAAGATCGAGAATGGCATCGACCGTCTCACGGTCGACCAGCACCGACGCTTTGAGCCAGTCGTGAAGCAGAAAGTCGAGGTCGGCGCGAACGGGAAGCGAGGTCATGACAGATCCTAGATGATCGTGAAACCGCCATCGACGGCGAGAATCTGGCCGGTGACATGGCCTCCGGCGTCGGAAGCGAGGAGCAACGCAGGTCCCATCAGATCGTTCGGGCCGCCCAGTTTGCCGAGCGGAGTTTGCCCGATCATTTCGCCGCCATGTTCGGCGACCGTGGCGGCGGTCATTTTCGAGGGGAAAAATCCCGGCGCGAGTGCATTGACCCGAATGTTACGGTTTCCCCATTCCGCGGCGAGCGCGCGGGTCATGTTCACGACCGCCCCCTTCGAGGCATTATAGGCGATCGTCCCGGTGCGCGAAGAATGGTGTCCCAGCAGCCCCTCTATCGAGGCAATATTCACGACGACACCCTTGCCCGCGGGGAGAAAGGCGCGCCGTGCAACCTCGCTTGTCAGCCCGAACAGGCCAGTCACATTGAGATTGAAAACCTTGTCCCAGGCCTCGGGAGGATAATCCTCCGCCGGCGCGCCCCAAGTCGCGGCGGCATTGTTGATCAATATGTCTATGCGTCCGAACCGCTGCATGACGGCCTCGACGAGCGTCGCTGCGCTACCGTCTGCGCCAACATCGGCGGCAAAACCATACGCCCTTATGTTTCGCGCGCCGAGTTCCCCAACCGCCGCGTCGAGTTCCGCCTGCTTGCGCGCGACGAGTGCGAGCGCAGCGCCATATTCGCCGAGTGCTTGCGCGACTTGCAAACCGAGGCCCCGGGAGCCTCCAGTGACGAGCGCGACGCGCCCGGACAGGTCGAATAGCGATGCAAGCAGGGTCATAATAGACCGCGACTAGGCAAGCTCGTTGCCCGAGTCAATTTAACTTTTGAAAATATGTCCTACCCTAGGGAGTGGCAAGCAATCGCTGAACGCGGCCAGAAAAATCTCCCGGGATTCGGATAGGGTCTCAAGGGAAGAACCGGTCGCGAGAATTTTTACAAGCTGCCCTACGAACAACGCTTGAAAATATATACCGTTGATCGGCGATCCGCCCCCAAAGGGCGTGAGGCGCTTCGCCCAGGCATCCGCCTGATCCCGGATCGCGTCGGCGACGACCAGACGGAGCGCCGGTCGTCGCGATGCCTCGAGCCAGACCGAATAATGCGCCAGCGAGGCAAGTCCAAACTCGGTGGCCTCGCGGATAAGGATGGTCGCACTGATATCGGCGAGCCGGGCGATTGTCGTCGCTTGGGCCGACGCCTCTTCGGAGAGAGTCTGGCGATAACGTTCTTTCGATGAATGGAAGAGGCGCGCTTCGGCCTCGCGAACGACACCCTCGATCGAACCGAAATGATAGGCCGGTGCACTGAGGGCGCCGCCGCTTTCTTCGGCAATGCTCCGGTAGGACACACCCGAGGCGCCTGCATCGATCATTATGCGAATCGCAGCATCGAGGATGTCCGCACGGGTGCGTTCGGCCTTGGGCGAGCGTGACGCGGCCTTCAGCGGAACGTGGTCGGGCAAAGGTCCGCGTCCGAATCCCGCGTCGGCTATAGTGCCGCCGAACAGGTTACCTGCCTCGGCTTCACCGAGACCCAGCGCGTGGACGATGAACATCATGCCTATGACGATGTCGATCGCGACGAGCACGCGCTTGCGCCCCGCAGGCGCAGCCCCGGCGGCGTCGAGCGCGCACCAGACGCGCTCGAGGTCCGAAAACCAGCGGCGCGCCAGCAAGCGCCCTTCCGGAGCGCGCGCCGCATAGAGGATGATCTCGCACCACGCGATGCTCGTTCCCCGGTAGCGTGCCGCCGAATTGGTCACCAGCCGGGCAACCAGACTCTCGAGGCCTTCACCGGCTCGCCCTCCTGCCTCTGCCAGTTTCTCGAAAGACGCGATATACTCAGCGAGCAAGGTTTCCGATGCTTCGGCAAGCATGCTGGCCTTGGTCTCGAAATAATAGGTGGTCGCTGCGACCGGAACGCCGGCCGCCCGCGCAACCGCGCGATGCGTGAGACCGCCTATCCCCGCCTCGGCGAGGACGGCGATAACGCCCTGCCCGATCCGCGCGCGCCGTCCCCCTGTGTCTGTTCCCGTCAAGCGCGCCTCCGCAAGATGCCTGCACGCGCGTCATACATCGCGGCGACGCACCGGCGTCAAGCGCCAGAACGAAACGCGATACCATTGAACCGACCCGCCGCTCCCGAAAGGGTGCGGCGGGTTCGGATTCAGAAATTGAAACGGACGCGGAAACCGTAAGTGCGCGCGAAGGGGAGGCTATATGCCAAGTGTTGATCCCTGCTGCTCGGCGGCTTCAAGAGCCTCGACTTCCCGATCTGGTTCTGCACCCGCCTCAGCAACGAGTTGGTCCTGCCGGTGATGGACGCGCTGCGAGGAGCGCTTGGGGGGCCGCTCCATTGCGGAAACCGCCAGGACCTACAGGAAATCGAGACGGTCTACGGTCTGCAAGTGGCGATCAATTATTTCGGGTTACGCGAGAATATTTTCGCGGTGCGGGTTTCCGACCTCGACCGGCTAGTCGAGATCAAGGTCGACACATTCCTCGCAGGCGCGACCGGCTCGCGAACTGTCGGCGATGCCCGAACAGGTTGGTCATTTGACCAATTCAAGTCGTCGGCATGCGGCCGGAATGAACGCAGTTACCGCCGGACCCTTAGCGTCCCGGACCGGCGAGCGCCCGAAATCCCGCCGTCAGAAAGGGAAGCATAACCCCGAATATCCGGTCGGTATCAGACGACCGGATCGTACCCTGCGACAGCAGTTCGGCGCGCCCCGTTTCGGCGGCGGCGCCGAGCATGATATTGACCATGAAGGTGAAGGCAGCCACAATATCATCACGCTCAACGCTAGGTAGCTGCCGCTCGAACTCGTTCAGGAAAACGCCCGCGACAGGATCATAATAGGCGCTCAGCAGATGCGTCCAGCGCTGCGAATTGGCAACGCTGGAGATAATTTTCGTATAATTTTTCCACTGCTCCGAGCCATTATGGGCGAAGTCCAGAAACGGCCAGACATATGCGTGAATCGCACGATCGAAGGCGATTCCGGCAGCGCCAGCTCGCCGCTTCTCGTCGGACAGCGCGCGAAGCCGCCGGGCCCCGATCTCCGCCGAGCGCCGCTCGATGATCGTCTCGTAAAGCGCCTCCTTCGAGCCGAAGTGATAGGATACCAGGCCGGTCCGCGTGTCGGCGGCCGCCGCGATGTCACGGAGCGAAGCAGCGTCATATCCGGCGAGCGAGAATAGCTTCTCGGCGGCGTCGAGAATCCGCGCCTTGGTCCCGGCTCCGGAAGCGATGTCCACCTTGCTCATTCATGTTCCTTCGCAGCCTCGCCGCATGCGCTCGACGTCGATATCCGCAACCCGATTGACTCTCCGACTCAATCAAGGCAATGAATTGGTCGACCGACCTAGTTATGGTCAATTCGAAAGGATAATAGGATGGAGCAGAGGAATGTCCAGTTCAAGAGTGGCGAGGAAACGCTGAGCGGGACCTTGATCCTGCCCGAGGGCGCAAGCGGCCCGGTCCCGATCATCGTGATGGGCGGGGGCTGGTGCTACGTCAAAGAAATCGTGATGCCCCATTATGCCATGGGCATCGTCGCGGCAGGCGCGGCCGTTCTTATGTTCGATTATCGCAATTTCGGCGAAAGCAGCGGAGAGCGCCGCCAGCACATCGATCCCTGGGAGCAGATCGAGGATTACCGCAACGCCATCAGCTACGTCGAAGGTCTCGCCGAGGTCGATGCCAACCGCATCGGCATCTGGGGCATCAGCTACGCCGGCGGCCATGTCATCGCGGTCGCGGCAATCGACAGCCGCGTGAAGATCGCCGTCTCGAACATTCCCGTCGTTAACGGCTTCGAGACGATGCGCCGCACCCATGGATCGACCCGGTTCAACGACCTCGAGGATTTCCTTCTCGAAGATCGCCGCGCGCGTGCCGCTGGCAGTGAAGGCGGCAGGATCGCCATGTCGTCGCTGACGCCGGTTTCCGAGCTCTCGACCTGGTGCTTCCCGACGATCCACAAGGTCTTCCTCGAAATCAAGGATCGCGAGGCGCCCAACCACGAGCATTGGAGCACGGCGGAAAGCACCGAGTTGCTCCTCAACTACGATGTCGGCCCGTTCGCGCGCCGCATCTACAACAAGCCGATCCTGTTCGTCATCGCCGAAGGCGACGAAATCACGCTCTGGGATCTCGAGATCGCGACCTACAATCAGGTGCCCTCTGGCCGCAAGGAACTCGCGGTCATCCCGAAAGTCTCGCACATGAGCCTTTACTCGAAGCAGGACCATCTCTCGCGAGCAGGTGCGGCGGCGAACGCCTTCATCAAGAAGCATCTCGTCGACGTCTGAGGAATCGGCGAGCGGGGCGAGCGGGGGGCCCCCCCCCCCCCCGCCTTCGGATGGGCGCGGCCTGCCGGTCGCGCTCTCCTTCCAGTTCGTCAAACCGGGGCTCCCCTTGTGCGGAGCCTTGCACAACCGGGCCGCGCCGTCCGAGATTCCGTCGCCCCCGGACAGGAGACATTCGATGCGTGAAGCCGCCATCATATCAACCGCCCGCACGGGGATCGGCCGCGCCTACAAGGGTTATTTCAACGCTACCGAGGCCCCGGTGCTGGGCGGACATGTAATGAACGCGGCGATCGAGCGCGCAGGCATCGCCCCAGAACGCATCGATGACATCTTCTGGGGCGTGGGCAACCAGTGGAGTACGCAGGGTGTCAATGCCGGACGCCTTTCGGTTTTCGCGGGCGGCCTCCCGAAAACGGTGCCCGCCTTCACACTCGATCGCAAATGCGGCTCCGGCCTGACCGCCCTCGCCCTCGCGGCACGCTCGATCGTCGCCGGCGACATCGACGTTGCGCTCTCGGGCGGCATGGAATCGATCAGCTACACGATGACTGGTGATGCGCCGCGCTATCTCAACCGGTCGGTCATCGCACGCGAACCCCACGCCTATATGGCGATGATCGAGACCGCCGAAATCGTTGCCGAGCGCTACGGCATAAGCCGCGAGACCCAGGATGAATATGGTGCCTTGAGCCAGCAGCGCGCCGCTGCCGCCCTCGCAAAGGGGGCCTTCGCCGACGAAATCGTTCCCATCACGGTCGAGAAGACCCTGTTCGACCGCGACGGCCAACGTGCGGGCACCGAGACGGTGACCGTCAGCCGCGACGAGGGCATTCGCGAGGGGACGACCGCCGAGGCACTGCACGGCCTCAGGACCGTTTGGAATGGCGGCTCAGTCATCGAGGAAGGCCGGCACATCACCGCCGGCAACGCCAGCCAGCTCTCGGATGGAGCGGCAGCGCAGGTCCTGATGGATCGCGCGACCGCCGAGAGCGAGGGCCGCGAGATACTGGGCATCTATCGCGGCTTCCAGGCGGCCGGGTGCGGGCCGGAGGAAATGGGCATCGGTCCCGTGTTCTCGATCCCGAAGCTCCTCGATCGCGCGGGCCTGACGGTGGCGGATATCGGCCTCTGGGAGCTGAACGAAGCGTTCGCGAGCCAGTGCCTCTATTGCCGCGACCATCTCGGTATCGACCCGGAGCGCTACAATGTAAACGGCGGCGCGATCGCGGTCGGCCATCCCTTCGGCATGACCGGCGCGCGCCTCGTTGGCCACGCGCTGATCGAGGGCCGCCGGCGCGGCGTGCGCTATGTCGTGGTCTCGATGTGCACGGCAGGCGGCATGGGCGCCGCGGGACTGTTCGAACTGGTATGAAAGCGTAACAATGCAAGTCGCCCGAATCCTGGGCTGCTCGAGCGGAGCTGAATATGACGGCTACCCTTAAATTCTTCATCGGCGGGCAGGAAATCGCGCCCGAGCGCGTGGAGGCGTGGGAACGGCGAAGCGCTGGCCGCGCACTGCGGAAGCTCGGCGTGCGCCCCATAGGCGAAGGCCTTTTGGCCCTTCGGCAGCAACTGGACGAGCGCCGGCGCGAACTGGGCCATGAGGGGATCAGGGCGCGGCTGCGCCGCGACCTGGCCTTCACCGATGCCGTCACGCGGTTTCTTGTCCGGCTGTCACGGGGACAAAGGCGTTTCAGCATGATCGAGATCCTGTCGCCGCAAGGCTCGGCGGAAGGATTTGCGCGCTGGTTCGAGGATCTCACCAGGCTCAACCGGGAAGATGCCATGGTCGCGGCGCTACCCGAACATTATCTGATCGCAACCGGCAGCGACGGACGGCAGGAAGTTATCGAAACCAACGGGGGCTCGCCGATGCCGGCGCGCTTCTTCATCGACTATGATGATTTGTCGAGCCTGCGGTCCCAACCCGATCCCGCATTTCCGGTACAAGTTGCAGGCGTCGCCCGCGCGCCCGACGGAACCGCGGTCGGCGGGGTTCGGCATAGTTTTCGGAATGAAGGCGACGGATTTCGCGCGCGGCTGATCGTGGAATTTCCGTCCTGGATCATGCCCGGCATCGTCAGCGGCCATCGCTGGCACCTAGCGTGCGAATTCGCCAACTGGATCGAAACCGCGCTTTCCGAACGCGCCTGAAGTCCACGCGCCCCTTGCCGGGCGCCCGGCGAGCTACGCGCACTGCAGGAGGCCTGGATCCGGAAGCTCTCGATTGCCACACGAAACCCGGCGGGGGGCGTGCCTCGCGACGCACGCCCCGTTTCCCCGCCGCGCTGCCTCCCGCCCCCGGGGTCAGGTGGCCATATCGCGCGCTTCGCGGTCGACGGTGTAGCGGTTCGGCTTCTTGGCGAAGCCGAGATTGTCGCGAAGCGTGCTGCCGTCATAGTCCGTGCGGAAACGGCCACGCTCCTGCAGCATGGGAATGACGAGCCGCGTGAAATCGGTAAACCGGCTCACCGTGCAACCGAGCATGAAGCCGTCGCACACACCCTCCTCCACCCAGCGTTCGCAGGCATCGGCGACCATGTCGGCGCTGCCGATGAAATCCGACCGGGGAATTGCGAATTTCCGCGCGACCTCCCGCAGCGTCAGCGTGCCGTCTTCCGACAACCACTTGATGCGGTCCGTCGTGCTGCGATAATTGTTGCGCCCTGTCTCGCCAAGTTCCTCGAGCGGAAACTTCGCGTCGGGGTCGAATTTCGTGAAATCCTGATAGCTGAAAAAGAAGCTCAACCATTTCAGCGCTTCCTCGTAGCTGACGAGCGCGCTTGCTTCCTCATATTTGCGCTCGGCCTCCTCGAGTGTCTCCCCGACAATTGGTTCGATGCGATGAAAAAAGCGAATGTCGCTGCGCGACCGGCCCAGTGCTTCAGCCCGGTTCCATACGTCGCGGCTATATTCGGCCGCTTCTTCCTTGGTGCGACCGCCGCCGAACACGCAATCCGAAATGGCGGCGGCAAGATTTCGACCATCGGAGGACGCGCCGGCCTGGAAAAGCACCGGGTGTCCCTGCGGCGAGCGGGCAATGTTGAGTGGTCCGTCAGCGCGAAAATATTTCCCCTTGTGCATGAGAGCATGGAGGCGATCTTCGCGGAAGAAAACGCCATTTTCGCGATCGCGAACGAAGGCGTCGTCCTCCCAGCTGTCCCAGAGCCCTTGGCAAACGGCGACATGTTCAGCCGCCCTCGCATAACGATCCTCAAGCGGATCGAGACCGTCGCGGCTGTGGTTTCGCGCCGCGCCTTCGAGCGCGCTCGTCACGATGTTCCACCCCGCGCGACCATGACTGATCATGTCGAGCGAAGCGAGTTGGCGCGCGGCCGTGAAAGGCTCGGTATAGGAGGTACTGAGCGTGGCGATGAGGCCGATATTGCTCGTATGCGAGGCAATCGCGCTCAACAGGCTGATCGGTTCGAAGCGGTTGAGAAAATGAGGCGAACTGCCCGAGGTGATATGCATCGTGTCCGCGATGAAAATGAAATCCATCTTCGCCGCTTCGGCGATCTTCGCTTCCTCGATGTAATTCTCGATGCTGACGCTGGCATCGAGCCTCACATCCTTGCGCCGCCAGCCCCAGTTGGTTCCCCCCACGCCGTCCATGATCACGGCGATCGGAATATGCTTGCTAGTCACCGCAGTATCCTCTCAATTTGTCTGCTGTGATCCCGTTGTTGACGGCACCACAAGTGCGGCGGCGCCGCGCTTCAGAAACGAAAGCCGAGATAGGCCTGCGCCATTCGCGGCATGGTGAACACATCACTGTTCGCGATATTCACCAGCCTCCAGGAGTAGGCAATCGATCGCGCGTCCGTGAGATTCTTCACCCTGACCCCGAAATTCACACGCTCGCCGGCACGGATATTCAAGCCTGCATCGATGGTCGTCAGCGCCTCGCCGATATTGGAGAGGGTCGCGACGCTATTATAAACCATCGAGGAATATTGGACGCCGATACTCGGCGTAATGCTAACGGTGCGCGCGAGATCGAACGTATAGTCGGCATGGGCGCTAGCAGTCCATTTCGGCGCATAGGGCAGGGTCAGGCCGGCGCCACTCCGGCAAGCCGACGGGCAACCGAAAGCATTGTCCCACTCGGTATATTTGGCCTTGAGATAGCTTACGCTTCCCGAGAGATTGAGCCCCTCGACGGGAACCGCCGAAACCTCGAACTCGGCGCCCTTGGTATTAGCCTTGCCCGCGTTCGCAATATTCGAGGACAGAAATTCGGGGAGGTAGACCGTCACCTGAGCGTCGGTCAGCTCGTTACGGAATACCGCGAGATTAGTCCGTACGGCGCCATCGAACAGTCCCGCCTTGATGCCTGCCTCATAAGCGAGCACCTTTTCCGGGCCATAGGCGAGGTTCGCCGACGACGTCGTCGTCGCGCGCAGGCTAAAACCGCCGGCCTGGAATCCCTTCGAAACGCTGGCGTAGGTCATCACGCCCGGTGTCCATTGATACTGGATCGATGCCTTGGGCGTGAGGGCATTATATGAGCTTTTTGGGCTGGCCGTGAAGAGCAGCGTGCCAACGGCCCCGTCGATATTGCTGAGATATTGCGAGGCCGTGAAACGTCGCTTCTCATGCGTATAGCGAGCGCCGACAATGAACGTCAGGCCGTCGAAGGGTTCGATTTCGGCATTGCTATAGCCTGCATAACTCGTGCTGACGAGGTGCCCGAGGCCGCCGCGAAAGCTCGCGGTACGCTGATAAAGACTTTTATTGTCGAGCTCATAGTCTTCGCGAAAATAGAAGATGCCCGCGTTGATCCGAACCTGCGACAGGTCGATGTTTGCAGCGAATTCCTGCGAGACGGTGCTCTGGTTGATCGTGATATCGGTCCGGGCAATGGTCGGCAACCCGTCGAGTTCGTTCACATAGCGCCCGTCGAGCGCGCGATATGCGGTGATCGACTTCAGTTCGATATCGTCCGAAGGCGACCATGTGATGCGACCCGAAACACCCCAGGTCGATACATTGGCGCCCGGATTGGCTGTCTCATATGTCTGGTCGCGATCGTAGGTAAAACCGGCCGGCGTACCGAGCGCCGCAGGCGCACCCGGCGCGGGGGTATAGGTCGACGTGTCCGAGCGATCCTTTTCGAAATCGGCCGTCAGCAGGACCTCGAAGTCGTTCGACGGCGTGAAGCGAAGTTTTGCGCGCAGCGCCGTGCTGTCGAGGTCGTTCTCGTCCTTCCGGGTGATGGCATTCTTCGTATAGCCATCCCGGACATTGACCACGGCGGCAACGCTCGCGAACAGCTTGTCTTCGACCAAGGGCCCCGAGAGCATGCCCTTGAACGTCATCCAGTTATAGCTGCCGTAGGCCGCGCTCATCTCTCCCGTGAAATCATTGTCGGGCGCCTTGGTGATATACCGGATCGCACCGCCGGTCGAATTCCGACCATAGAGTGTGCCTTGGGGGCCGCGCAAAACCTCGACCCGCTCGAGCCCCGGCAGGTCGAACAATTGACCAAAAGGCCGCGCGAGATAGACGTCGTCGATATAGACGCCCACCTTGGGATCCGCGATGGTGTCGGTGTTCCCTAAGCCTCGCATACCCATCGTTTGGGTACTGGGCGACGTTGCGATCCGCTGGAGATAGAGGCTCGGAACGATCCCCATGAGGTCGCGAGAGGTATTGATATTCTGGCGTTCCAGGCTCCCCTCGTCGAAGGCACTGATCGCGACCGCAGTCTTCTGAAGGGCCGTCTCGCGCTTCGTCGCGGTGACGACGATGTCGGTCACACCGCGGGGCGAGGATGAATTTTCTTCCATTTCCGGAGCGCTATCCGCATTTTGCGCCGCTGCGCTGCCCGACCAGCCGAGCACGGCAGCAAAGGCGGTCGCGGCCGCTCCCCGAAGACATGATTTTCCGAAATCCATAATGCAGCCCTTCCCTCTTCTTTAGATTTCAACGCGGCGCTCGGATGGATCCGTCGGCCAATTTACGCCCGTGCAGAGCACCTTCCCGAAGGCGTGCTCGTCGGTGAAAACCGGTGATAGCCAACAATAGCTATGGCGCGGCCGCGCTTGGCCAACATCAAATGTAGATGCTCGTTATCGCCTAATGTGATCGGCTTTCCGATCCGCCGGGTAGCTGGCGCTAACCCTTGTTTTTAGCCAACTTTTCTAAAACCATGACGCGTGCGCCGCGATCCCGGCGCCTCCGGACGCCCGGCGGGACGGCGGATCCCGGCCCTGCGATCATTGAAACCGGCAGCCGGAAGCCCGGCGGATGCCGAGTCAGGCAACGATGCGGATAGGGTGCCGGTCGTCGCGGCCGACCTCGGCAACGCGATCGTGGATCGCCTCGATGACGACGCGCATCAGCGCGCTCTTCGGGCGGCTCTTCATCTCGGCAAGATAGCGGGTCAGATGAAAGCCGTCGAGCGGCGCCGACCGGTATCCGTCGTCGCCGATATAGGGTTCGATTCCCGAACGCGGCATGATGACGAAACCGAGGTCATTGTGAAGCATGTGCATCATCACATGCGGATCGTCGGCCTCGATCACGCGGCCGAGGTCGGCGCAGCGACGGGCCAACCAATCATGGATACGCCGCCAGGTTCCCACCGAAGCGATAAGATTGGTCCCGGAAAGCTGGTCCGGCGAGATAGGCTTGTCGCCGAACGGCCATTGCGGACTTCGTCCGACCAGCCAGATTTCTTCGCTGAAAAGCGGCTCATGTCGCAATTCCCGATTTTCGTCGATCGTCGAGGTTATTGCCAGGTCGAGATGATCTTCCTCGAGGCGTGCGACCACTTCCTGCGACAAGCCCGCAAAGAGGTGAATCCGCGCGTCGGGATGCTGCACAATAACCGCCTCGATCACGGGAGCCACGATGAGCAGACCGAGCGATGGCGGAAAACCGAGTCTTACCGATCCGGTGGCCGACGCGTTCGAATATTCGGTTACTTCGCGCGGGAGATCCGACGAGAGGCGGAGGATTTCCTCGGCTCGCTCCATCACCAATTGTCCGGCCTCGGTGAGTTCGACGCCCATGCGATGGCGCAGCAACAGCGGCACGCCGAGTTCCTGCTCGAGTTGGAGTATCTGACGGCTAACCGCAGACTGGGCAACATTGAGCCGCCCGGCCGCCCGACTGACATTGCCGGCCTTGGCCACGGCATGAAAATATCGGAGGGTGAGAATGTTGATCGTCATGAAACCATTCTAGCCTGCCCATGCCCAAATGGCACGCTCGGAGCGCCCTGCGAAGCCAGGAACGCCGCGTGGGAGCCAGTCCTTCACCCTCGACGGGTGCCGACCGACGCAGCGTCCCTGACCCGAAGGCGGAGCCGGTTCGCACCCACCACGGCGCGGTCGACCCCGTCTCCTAGAGAAGCGACGCGACGCGATCGGTCATATATCCGAGCGCGGTCGGCAGATTGTCGAGATGGCAATGCTGATCGCCCTCGCCTCGCCTCGCATAAATGTGCAGTTCCTTGCTTCGGGTATTGACCGCCTCGGCAATCACGCGCTCGGCCTGTTCGAGCGGCACCTGCATATCAGCGCCGCCGTGGAAGACGATAAGGTCGCATGTCATCTTGCCAGGCAGTCCCTCGAGCGTGAATTCGGAGCGACGTTCAAGCCATTCCTCATGAGAGGCTGCCCCCATCACCCATTGCAGCGTTTCATTGCTGAGGCCCGACATGCCGACCGGCGCCGTGAGCGGCTTGCCTTCGCGCTTCTGTCGTGCCTGCTGATATTCGTAGAGCGCTCCCCATGCGAGGCACATTTTGAAACGCGGATCGACGCTGGCCGCACGCACGCAGCGATAACCGCCGAAGCTGCAGCCGAAGGATGCGATACGATCGGGATCGACGTCCGAGCGCGTCATGAGATAATCGAGAGCGGCGCCAGCATATTTTTCTGTCTGCGGATCCATCGGGAGATTCTGGTGGAAACGCGCATGGCCCGAGCCGGGGCAATCGAAGAGTAGCACCGAAATGCCGCGACGACGGAGCTCCGCAACGGTATTATTTTGCCAGAACCATTCCATCGAAGAATGGAGACCGTTGAAGCATAGGGCGGTCGGCATCGGCCCTTCACCCTCGGCGGGCCAGAACATCCCGTGCAATTCCTTGCCGCTATAGGGAATCCGTACCTGCTCGACCTTCTCGCCCGCAAGCTCGATCGCGCGCATGCAAAGTTCGAATCCACGGTCATAAACGCCGACCTTTTCCGGGCTCGCCTGCATCGACCATTCGGACTGTCCCACCAGGACCGATGCACGCCGGAAGAGATTTCCAGCCGTGAAACGCTGGCCCTTGGCGAGGAATTCCTCGGCCTGCTTCGCCAGATGCTCTCCCGCATCGAGCCAGCCTTGGCACCAGAGCGGGTTCAACTCGAAGATGCGCTCGGCCAGCGAGGCGTCGACGGTCGTGAATTTTCCGTCGAAGGTCAGCGGCGACTTCGCTCTGGCTTCCTCGAAAAAGTCGCGGTTCTCGTCGACATAATTCAGAAAGGGGCGCATCGCGAGCTCGACATCTCCGACCGTCGCCGACGAGGAGATTGCATTCATCGCGGAAAAGTTCAGCCAGTAGGTCGGCGTCGAAAATGGTATGAACTCTAGCAAGATAAGCTCCATTCGGTTCAGGATTGATGAAAGGCGCCGCACGCGGCGAAACGTAGAACTCAGCCGATCTCGGACGCCGCTTTCATCCGGGCAGAAATCCGGTCCACCCGGTGATAGCTCCAAGCCGATATGAGCAGCAGGAAGGCGATCGATGCCATCGCCAAGCCGATCGATTCCGCGCCATGTGCGGGAGCAAGCCGGTCGCTGATCGCCCCGGCGATCAACGGCCCCAGCGCCGCGCCGGGCAAGCCACCGCATAGATGAATGATGGAAGACGCCGATGCCCGCTTCTCCGGAGCAACATTGGCAAGGCCCGCCGCAAAAGTAGGCGTCATGATGAAGAGATAGAGAAGCTGGCCAATCGATATCAGCACGACCGCGATGATCCAGTTATCGGACAGAAAGCCTACCGGATAGATGATTGCGGATATGGACAGCGCGACGACCGTCGGCCGCATCATGTTGTCGGGAAAGCGTCGCGCGCAAAAATCGTAGAGATACCCCCCGAGCAGCAAGCCCGAACTCCCGATGAGGCCCGCGGTCAGCCCCGTCACCAGGCCCGTCTGCACACCGGTGAACTCGAATTTACGCATGAGAAGGATCGCAAAAAAGGCCCCCTTCGCATATCCATAGGCGCAAGCCGTTCCATAACCGTAGACGAGCGAGCGGAATCGGGGATCCATCCAGAGCGCGGAGATGGCAGAGAACATCGGCTCTTGCGCTTGGGCAACCGCCCGCGAGAATCCGCCTTCGATCCTTTCGCCGGGGACGAAGAGCAGGACCGGGATGAGCAGTGCAAGCGTCGCTGGGCCGGTAATGAGAAAGGCCCAGCGCCACCCGTGAAGATCGCTGAGATGCCCGCCAAGGACCGCGCCGAAAGCCGAGCCGAGCGGCAGCCCAAGGCCGAAGATTGCAATTGCGCGCCCACGCCAAGTCGTGGGCACATATTTCATGATGAGCGAATGGCTGGCGGGGGTAACCCCCGCTTCCCCGAGAGCGACCCCCATGCGGGCTATCACCATCTGGGAGAAATTTCCTGCCAGACCGACGCCTGCCGTCATCAGCGACCAGATAAGAACGGACCAGCCGAGGACCTTTTTCTGCTTGCCACGATCGGCAATACGGGCGACCGGCAATGCAAATATCGAAAAGACCAGCGCGAAAGCGAGGCCCTGGAGAAGGCCCATTTGCGCGTCGTTGAGCCCAAGGTCGCGGCGGATCGGTTCGGCGAGCGTATTGAACTGCGTGCGATCGAGATAGTTGACGATATTGAGGATCGTCAGCGTGGCGACGAGCGATACCGCAGCGATCCCCGCCCTGTTCTTCCCGTCAGACCTCTCGCTCATGGTCGATCCCGTCTTCGTCTCGAAAAATCAGGCCCGCCGCGGGCGCCGGATAGCAATGCGGATCGTCATCACTGGGCAGGGCCTTGCCACCGGATTAGCGTCGCATCGATGCCGGCGACGGCTCGCTCTATCGGCACGCCCCTGGCACGGTATACGAACTGGCCCTTCGCGGCTGTGAATGTCTCCCCGCCGCTGATGAAATTGATCTCGCCGATGTCGACATAGTAGATTTCGTCACGGACAGGCGCGTCGAGCACTGCCGAGGTTCCGGCGGGGAAGCGAAGCGCACTCATCTCTATCTTGCGCGCGCCATCGCGCGCGGCCGAATAGATATATTTGACGGTAACCCCCTCATCGCCGCCCTTCAGCGGTTCGCTGTCGAGCGAGTCCACGTCCCGGAACATGACCTTCGGCGCCTCCCCCGCAGGCCAATTGCCGATATCTTCCGGCGGAATGCGGTGCGACCAAGGGTCCATGCGAGCCGGACCGAAGGCGCAGATGCTGATGTTGTCGGCATGATGGCAAGTGCCCTCGCTCGATGCGCCGGCAGGTCGCCACATCGCATGCCCGCGCTTGACCATCACGCTCTGGCCATTGCTGATAACCTCGAGACCCTCGGTCGGCAGATAGCACATCTCGTCCGAATAATAGGCGTAGGGCTCGCTCGCGCCAGGACCGGCGTCGAACATGTTGAAACCGATATCGATCTGGACGTCGGGATCCTCGATCTTCGAGACCACCCGCCGATGCCTCGCCTTGCCGCTGACATGCCGGGGCTGCGACGGATTCTTCATCGGTTCGACATCCATCGGGTCAATGACCCGGAGCTTTCTCGTCGTAGAAGCGTTCACGCAAATCCTCCCGGAACCATGCCCGGCCGTCAGGCCTTCGCTTTCGCAGGCTCGGGCCGTCTCGATGCCGTCATGATGAGATCGCCTCCGCGCCGCGCCAAGACGGTTTGGAGGCATTGCTGCAATCTGCTTTTGCGATAGATAGCGAGGCCGGCCAAAAAAAGCCGGCGGGCGCCTTCCGGATCGCGTCGACAGCCATCGCAATTAGCGATCACGATCATCACCTTTATCTGGATTGGCAGCAACCCTCGCCGCGATCATGATCGGTGCCACCACCCGAAGCGAGCCCTTCAGAAAGCCTCCGGCAATTGCCAGCCGGGGAGCGCTGCCGCGCGCACCGAACGGGCGAAAAGCGGCGCGCAACGGCGCGCATCATGGGAGGCACCCGTTGAGCATGCACCACGTTCCAGACAGACAGCAAACGCGGACCGGATACGCGGCGGCCGCCAGCAGGCCGTGTGACCTATGAGCAATCGTGCCAATGCAGCAACCTACGAGGTCGGCGCGCGATTGCGGCTCCGCGGCGGCCGGCTGCTGCCCGGCCTGGTCATCGCGGCGCTCGGAACCCTCGCCGCCGCCTTCGTATCCAACCTTTACGGCGCGCCCCTCACCCTGATGGCTTTGCTCTTCGGGCTGTCCCTCAATTTCCTCGCCGACGACAGCCGCCTCGCGCCGGGCCTCAGCTTTGCTACGCACACTCTCCTCCGCTTCGGAATCGTGCTCGCGGGAACCCGGGTTACAGCCGGACAGGTCGCCGCACTGGGCCCGGTCGCGCTGCTATGCGTCGCCGGGATCGCCGGTGCGACGATCTGCACCGGAATATGGATGTCCCGTCGTCTCGGACTAGGCGGAAGTTTCGGCCTGCTCGCAGGCGGCGCCGTCGCGATATGCGGAACGAGCGCTGCGATGGCGATTGCTGCGGCTATCGGGAACCGCCGCGTCGGCGAAGCGCAATTAACGCTCGTACTGGTCGCCATATCGGCAATGAGCGCAGCCGCCATGATCCTCTATCCGATGGCGAGTCATCTCCTGCGGCTGAACGATGTCCAGGCGGGACTTCTGCTCGGTGCATCGATCCACGATGTCGCGCAGGCTCTCGGAGCGGGCTATTCCTATTCCGAGGCTGCCGGCCAGATCGCCGCTATAGTGAAACTCACCCGGGTCGCGCTTCTCGCTCCCCTTCTCGCAGCCATGCCGCTGCTCTTTGCCCGCGGCAAGGGCGACCGCCATGGCCCGCCACTGCCATGGTTCGTCATCGGCTTCTTCCTTACGGTCGCGGCCAATTCGCTTGGCATGATCCCGCCCGCCACGGCTCAAGCGACGTCGGGCCTCGCGGCCGCGTTGCTCGCGGCCGCAGTCACCGCCACCGCCGTCCGCACGCCGCTCGGCCAACTGCGCGAGACCGGCGTACGCCCGCTGATCGTGATGTCCGCCGCGACACTGGCCGCATTCGCGCTCGCACTCGCCGCCGCTCTGGTCGCCGTCTGATGCGCCCGTTCGAGCCAAGCGAGATCCAAAATTCGAAAGCAGGAGACTATCGCATGAACAAATGTCGATGCGGCCGCACTATTCCCTGGAGGGACGCGGCATGCTGAGGGGAGAAAGCAGCCGCCCGCCACTCGAGGGGCTTCGCGTCCTCGAACTCGCCCGGGTCCTTGCCGGCCCTTGGGCGGGACAGGTCCTGGCCGATCTCGGCGCGCTGGTAACGAAGGTGGAGAGCGCATCAGGAGACGATACGCGCTGGTGGGGTCCCCCATATATAGATCGCCCTGACGGTAGCCGGGACGCGGCTTTCTTCCATGCCACTAACCGCGGCAAGGTAAGCGAGACGCTCGATTTGTCGACCCCCGCCGGCCAGGCAAGAATCCTGGAACTCGTCCTCGAAAGCGATGTGCTGATCGAAAATTTCAAGGTCGGCGACCTCGCTCGCTACGGCCTCGACTATACTGCGCTCGCTACGGTCAACCCCCGCCTCATCTATTGCTCGATCACGGGCTTCGGACAGGATGGTCCCTACGCCCCGCGGGCCGGCTATGATTTCGTCGTACAGGGAATGAGCGGCATCATGGACGTGACCGGCGAGCCGGGCAGCGCCCCCCAAAAGATGGGCGTCGCCTATGCCGATATCATGACGGGACTCTATTCGGTCATCGCAATTCAGGCTGCGCTCGCCGAACGCGAGCGGAGCGGACTTGGCCAGCATATCGACATGTCGCTCCTCGATGTAATGGTGGGGACGCTGGCCAACCAAGCCATGAATTATCTCGTCTCGGGCCAATCGCCCTCGCGCATGGGCAACGCCCACCCGAATATCGCACCTTATGCCGCCTTTCCCGCCCGCGACGCCTGGTTCATTCTCGCTGTGGGAAACGACGGGCAGTTTGCCCGCTTCTGCGATGCGGTCGAGATCGAGGTCCCACCGGAACTCATCACGAACCGCGGACGTGTCGACAACCGGGAGGCGATGACCGCTATGATCGTCGACGCGGCCGCCCGGTGGAAACGCGACGACCTTCTCGCCGCATTGGTCAAGGTCGCAGTGCCGGCGGGTCCGATCAACAGCGTTGCGCAAGCCTTCGACGACCCGCAGGTTCGCCATCGCGGCATGCGGATCGATATCGCGGACACCGACGGACAACTTATTCCCGGCGTTCGCACGCCAATCCGATTCTCGCGTTCGTCGCTTGCGACCGCCGCGCCAGCACCGCTGCACGGCAGCATCCGGAGTGAGAGGGAAACGCCAGCCTCGGAGCATCTGCAGGCGAACCGGGTAGCATGCGGTGAATAGGTCAAAATTCGAGGAAAGCAGGCAGGATGTATAATATCGTAGGCATAGGCGGGACAACGACACGCTGGTCGTCCACCGAATGCGCGCTTCGCACTGCGCTCGAGGCGATCGATCAGGGCCATATGTCGGTGCAGTTGTTTGACGGAGAGTTTCTGGTGCGCCTTCCCCATTACGGGTCGGCAGCCGCCAGGGACAATTCTCATGGACGCGAACTGGTGGCCGCGATCCGCGACGCCGACGGTCTGATCATCGCAAGTCCCGGCTATCACGGGTCCGTATCGGGCCTGATCAAAAATGCTCTCGACTATCTCGAAGAGACGGCGCGCGATGCCCGCTGCTATCTGAACGGCGTCCCCGTCGGCTTGATCGTCACGGCTTATGGCTGGCAGGCCACGGGGAGCACCATGGCCGCGCTTCGCTCGATCGTTCATGCTCTGCGAGGTTGGCCGACCCCTTTCGGCGCTGCGATCAAGTCCGCCCCCGGCCTGTTCAGCGAAGGACGGTGTGTCGATACGGAGACCGCCGCACAGCTCGGCACGGTAGGCCAGCAGGTCGCGCAATTCGTATTGCGGCACGGATCGCCGCGGCAGGAGCAATCCGGAGAACACGCGGCGCACATTGCGGAGACGGCACGGTGAACGTCCTGTCACACGCCACGCCGGATGCCAGGCCCGCAAACGGCTTCGCGGCGCCCGAGGAACTGATGAACGACGCCCGCAACGGTCGCCTGTTCATCCTTGTCGATGACGAGGATAGCGACAATGGGGGCGATCTCGTAGTGGCCGGGCAGATGGCGACCCCGGCGGCGATCAACTTCATGGCGAGATTCGCGCGCGGCCTCATCTGCCTCGCATTGACTAAGGAGCGGGTCGACGAGCTCGGCCTTCCGGCCATGTCGAGGCACAATGGCCGTCGGAGCCAGACGGCCTTCACCGTATCGATCGAGGCCCGGACCGGCGTGACGACGGGCATTTCGGTCGCCGACCGGGCGCGGACCGTTGCTGTCGCGATCGACGGAGCGAATAGCCGGGACGAGATCATCACGCCGGGCCATGTCTTTCCGGTGCAGGCCCAACCAGGCGGAGTGCTCGTTCGGGCGGGTCACACCGAGGCTTCGGTCGATATCGCCCGGCTCGCCGGCATCAACCCCTCGGCTGTGATCTGCGAAATCATGAACGGCGACGGGACCATGGCACGGCTTCCCGATCTCAGGCGCTTCGCCCAGGAGCATGGCTTCAATATCGGCACCATCCGTGATCTCATCGCTTACCGGCGCCGGTATGACAATCTCGTCGAGCGCATCGACGAAGCGGAATTCAACTCGCGCTTCGGGGGAGCATGGAAACTGCTGACCTACCGAAGCCGCGTCAACGACAGCGAGGAACTCGTACTTCAAAAGGGCGCCCCCGACAGCAGCAAGCCCACGCTTGTGCGGATGCACCATGTCTCCCCGATGTCCGACATGTTCGGAGCGCTCGGCCCGCGCGCCGGGTTGCTGCAACGGGCAATGGCCGAGATCGGTCGGGAAGGGTGCGGTGTAATCGTCCTCTTCCGTCGACCCGACACCCGAAGTGGACAAAAGCGAAGCTGGGACGACAATTCCGACCCCGACGACATGCCGAAAACTTTCGGCATCGGAGCGCAGATCCTGGCCGAGCTCGACATTCATAACATGGTTCTGTTGACCAATTCGCCACACCGGACGCTGAAAGGGCTCGAGGCCTTCGGCGTCAACATCGTCGAAGAACGACCGATCGCCGGGGAGAACGGAGAAAATAGCTGACAAGCCCACCCCTCCTGACGGCACCCGCGTCCACCGCGAGCTCGTCTCCAAGATCAGGCCGCTGAGCCTCAACATCATAAGTGATTAGTTCTCGCCCGAGCAGCAACGGGGAGGCGATGATCAGGCCTGCGCCCATTCCAATCGCGTCAGAGACTGAAACGAACTGTCTCTACTTCGGCGCGACCTCGGCCCATTGCGGTTGACGAAGATTATCCCGCTCAAAACCCGTCGACCGTCGACCCGCTCGCGGCCATGGCTCTTCGGAAAATAGGGCTGAAGACGCGCCATTTGCTCGTCCGTCAGCCAAAACAAATCACTGATCCTTCAGGCTCCCCACCACGAGCCTGAATCACAACCGTCACACCAAATCAATGGGTCCTGACCCTAGTTTCATATTGGAACGAGACACTTTTACTTCGAAATCGAGATCGTTCGATCTTCACCGGCCCATCTCGACGAGCGAATAAGACGTGCTGCGTCCGCCAGCTTCTTCGCGGGTCAAAATTCCCTTCTCGATGAGATCGGCGATGTCACGCGACGCGGTGTCTTGCGAAGTCTTGGTGATCTTCGCCCACTTCGAACTGGTCAGCTTCCCTTCGAAGTGACCGAGCAAGCGATTGAGCATGTCGCGTTGTCGATCGCTGAGCGCGACATCCGCGTAGCGATCCCAAAAACGCGCCTTTTGCATCACCGATGCGAGAATGTCATCGGCACCGCCGAACGCGCGATCCAGACACTCTAGAAACCATTGCAGCCAAGCCGTGATGTCGAGCGAACCTTTCTGCGTCGTTTCGAGCATCCGATAATAGGACGTTCGCTCCGTGCGGATTTGCGCCGACATCGAATAGAAACGGCGAGAGCTTCCTTCGGATCGAGCGAGGGACATATCCGCGATAGCACGCGCAATACGCCCGTTCCCGTCGTCGAACGGGTGGATGGTGACGAACCACAGATGCGCGATACCAGCCTTCAGAACGGGGTCGATCCCCTGATCGGCTTCGAACCATTTCAGGAAGGCGCTCATTTCCTTTTTGAGCGCCTTGGCGGGCGGTGCCTCGTAGTGGACACGCTCACGCCCATAGGGGCCGGATACGACTTGCATCGGCCCCGTAGCGTCGTCGCGCCACGCGCCGACGACGATCTTCACCATGCCGCTGCGTCCGGTCGGAAAGAGTGCCGAGTGCCACCCATGGAGGCGGTCGGCCGTCAGCGGCTCGTCGAAACATTGCGTTGCGTCCAGCATCATTTCGACGACACCTTCGACATTGCGGTCAGCGGGAACCAGTCCCGCGATGTCAAGACCAAGGCGACGCGCGATAGAGGATCTGACTTGATCCTTGTCGAGTTGCTCGCCCTCGATCTCCGAGGATTTGAGAACATCCTCGGTGAGCGTATGCAGGACGGCTTCTTCTTGAAGCGGGAAGCCCAACGCTTCCATGCGACCAAGAAGCCGTCCCTGACGGTGGCGCACTTCTCCCAGAAGTGGCGCAAGCACTTCGTCGCGCCAATGGAAGTTCGGCCACTCCGCCAGTTCATGAATATAAGTCATAATCTCCGCACCTCATGCGGAGATTATACGCCAGATTCTCCGCACAGGGAAGGAATAATCGCCGCAAGCCATGCGGAGAATATCGAGGATATTCTCCGCACCGCCTGCGCGGATGCCTGCGACAGCTGGCTTGGACCGATCAGCCCAAATTCTGCTGGGAGGGATGCAACGGGGGCAGGCACCGCCCCTTTGCCAAGATTCTGCGGGGGGGGGGGGGGTTA
>JALDYH010000173.1:0-8386 GCA_032154175.1 Sphingopyxis sp.
CCCGCCCGCTCTCTCCATTCATGCTCAGCGTAACGAAGGAATTTCCCATGGCTTATGTAACCACCCAGGACGGCACCGACATCTTCTTCAAGGACTGGGGCCCGAAGGATGCGCAGCCGATCGTCTTCCATCACGGCTGGCCGCTCTCGTCGGACGACTGGGACGCGCAGATGCTCTTCTTTCTTGCCCAAGGCTACCGCGTCGTCGCGCACGATCGCCGCGGCCACGGCCGGTCGGAACAGGTGAGCGAGGGCCATGACATGGCGCATTATGCCGCCGACGCCGCTGCCGTTGCCGAACACCTCGACCTCCGCAATGCCGTCCATATCGGCCATTCGACCGGCGGCGGCGAAGTCGCGGCCTATGTCGCACGCCACGGTATCCCGCAGGGCCGTGTCGCCAAGGCTGTTCTGGTCAGCGCGGTGCCACCGATCATGCTCAAGACCGATCGTTACCCCGGCGGGCTGCCGATCGATGTCTTCGACGGCCTGCGCAGCGCGCTAGCTGCCAATCGCGCCGAATTCTTCCGCGATCTGGCCGGCGGTCCCTTTTACGGCTTCAACCGTCCGGACGCCAAGGTAATGCCCGCAGTCGTCGACAATTGGTGGCGCCAGGGCATGACGGGGAGCGCCAAAGCCCATTATGACGGCATCAAGGCCTTTTCGGAAACCGACCAGACCGACGACCTCAAGGCCATCACCGTTCCGACGCTGGTGCTGCACGGCGACGACGACCAGATCGTGCCTTACAAGAATGCCGGCTTGCTGCAGGCCGAGCTGCTGCCGAACGCGACGCTTAAGATCTACGAAGGCTTTCCGCATGGCATGCTGACCACCCATGCCGATATCATCAACCCCGACCTTCTCGCCTTTGTGAAGGCCTGAGGCGGGAAAGGGAGGACGGATCATGAAAATCTACCTCGTCTCGCTGGGTGCCGGCCTGCTGGTCGGCGTGGTCTACAGCCTGCTCGGCGTCCGTTCTCCCGCTCCTCCGATCGTCGCGCTCGTCGGCCTCGCCGGGATATTGCTCGGCGAACAGCTGGTTCCGATCGCCAAGCGGATCGCCGACCGGCCCGAACTGGTCCGCTTCGTCCGCGACGATTGCGCCCCGCAAGTCCTGGGAACCCCTTCCGCCCGCAAGGAGCAGGACGCATGAACCCGGTTACCCGCCGTCAGGCTCTCGCCGGTGCCGCCACCACCGCCCTCCTCACCGCTACGGAAAGCTTCGCCATGACCCAGCCCGACCTCGTCATCGTCAATGCGAGTGTGACCACGCTCGATCGTTCGAACCCTGAAGCACAGGCGGTCGCGATCCGCGGCGGAAAATTCCTCAGCGTCGGCAGCGAGCAACAGGTCCGCGCCGCCGCCGGCCCCGATGCAACGGTTATCGACGGCAGGGGCCGCCGCCTGATCCCGGGACTGATCGACAGCCACATCCATGTCATCCGCGGCGGGCTCAACTATAATATGGAGCTGCGCTGGGACGGCGTGCCGAGCCTCGCCGATGCGATGGCGATGTTGAAGAAACAGGCGCAAAACACGCCGCCGCCCCAATGGGTGCGCGTCGTCGGCGGCTTCACCGAGCATCAGTTCGCCGAAAAGCGGCTGCCGACGCTGGACGAGATCAACGCCGCGGCGCCCGACACGCCGGTGTTCATCCTTCACCTGTACGACCGCGCGCTGCTCAACGCCGCCGCACTTCGTGCCGTGGGCTATACCAGGGACACGCCGAACCCGCCGGGCGGCGAGATCGTCCGCGACGCCGCCGGCAACCCGACCGGACTGCTGCTGGCGCAGCCCAATGCGACGATCCTCTATGCGACGCTCGCCAAGGGCCCGAAGCTGCCTGAGGACTATCAGGTCAATTCGACGAAGCATTTCATGCGCGAACTGAATTCGCTCGGCGTCACCAGCGTGATCGATGCTGGCGGCGGCTTCCAGAACTACCCCGACGATTACGAGATCATCGAGAAGCTCCACAAGGACGGCGAGATGACGCTCCGCATCGCGTACAACCTCTTCACGCAAAAGCCGAAAGAGGAGCTCAGGGACTTCGCAACCTGGTCGACGCAGGTGAAACCCGGGGACGGCGACGATATCTATCGTCACAATGGCGCGGGCGAGATGCTCGTCTATTCGGCCGCCGATTTCGAGGACTTCCGCGTCGAGCGTCCCGACATGCCCGCCAATATGGAAAGCGACCTCGAACCCGTCGTGCGCCTGCTCGCCGAACGAAAATGGCCCTGGCGGCTCCATGCCACCTATGACCAGACAATCGGCCGCGCGCTCGACGTGTTCGAAAAGGTCAATCGCGACATACCGCTTCAGGACCTCAACTGGTTCTTCGACCATGCCGAGACGATCAGCGAGCGCAATATCGATCGCATCGCGGCGCTCGGCGGCGGCATCGCGGTCCAGCACCGGATGATGTTCCAGGGCGAATATTTCATCGAACGCTATGGCGCCAAGGCGGCCGAGGCCACTCCGCCGATCAGGCGGATGATGGAGGCCGGCATTCCCGTCGGCGCCGGCACCGACGCGACGCGCGTCGCGAGCTACAACCCATGGGTCTCGCTGGCGTGGCTCGTCACCGGCAAGACGCTCGGCGGCACGACGCTCTATCCGGTGCGCAACCGCCTCGACCGCGAAACCGCGCTGCGCCTCTGGACCGAGAAGAACACATGGTTCTCGAACGAGGTCGGCAAGAAGGGACAGATCAAGGCCGGCCAGCTTGCCGATCTCGCGCTGCTCTCGGACGATTATTTCGGCGTCGCCGAGAGCGAGATCGTCCATCTGCGCTCGGTGCTGACCATCCTCGGCGGCAAGATCGTGCACGGTGAGGGCGACTATGGCCCGATCGCCCCTGCCCTTCCCATACCGATGCCCGACTGGTCGCCCGTTGCGACCTTCGGCGGCCATTACCGCCGCCCCGAACGCGCGCAGAAGATGGCGGCAGCGTGCGGCTGCGCGAGCGCGTGCAACGTGCATGGCCACGACCACGCCGCGGCGCTCGGCGCCCATGTTCCCGCCGCCGACGTCCAGAGCTTCTGGGGCGCCTTCGGCTGCGGTTGCTGGGCGGTCTGAACGATGAGAGCGCCCGCTTCCATCGCCCGCCTGCTCGGCGACCGTCGTTTCGCGGCTCTTGCCGCAACGCTCCTCACCCTCCCCTGGTGGACCAGCGGCATCACCAAGCTGTTCGACCTTGGTGGCGCGCTCGGCGAAGCCCGGCATTTCGGCCTTGAGCCCGCCGCCCTCGTCGTCGGACTCACCATCGCAGTGCAGATCGGCGGTTCGCTGCTCATCATCCTTGGTCGGCAGGCCTGGATCGGCGCGGGCGCGCTCGGCGTCTTCACGGCTATCGCCACGCTGATCGCCCACCCCTTCTGGCAAATCACCGACCCGATGGCGCGCTTCCACGAGCGGAACACCTTCCTCGAACATGTCGGCCTGATCGGCGGCCTGATGCTCGCCGCGATCCTGCAGGAGCGCAAGGCATGACCGCGACAACCGCCACCCCTGCGGCCGCCCCTGCAGCCGAACGCCCACTCGCCAGCCCGATGTTCCGCGCGCTGTGGATCGCCACCATCGTGTCGAACGTCGGCACCTGGATGCACGACGTCGGCGCGGGCTGGCTGATGACCTCGCTATCGCCCGATCCGCTGATGGTCGCGCTGGTACAGGCCGCGACGACCTTTCCGATGTTCGCGCTCGCGCTGCCTGCCGGCGCGCTCGCCGACATCGTCGACCGCCGCCGCCTGCTGATTGGCGCGCAGCTGTTCGGCCTGACCGGGGCCGCCGGGCTGGCCGCCATCACGCTCGCGGGCTTCACCACCGCATGGGTACTGCTGGTCTTCACCGCGCTGATCGCGGTCGGTGCCGCCTTCTCGGCGCCCGCCTTCCAGGCGATCGTGCCCGAACTGGTTGAAAAGAAGGCCCTGCAACAGGCGGTCGCGCTCAACTCGCTCGGCGTCAATATCGCCCGCGCGATCGGTCCGGCGCTCGGCGGCATCATCATCGCCGCCTCGGGGCCCGCCGCGGTCTTCGCGGTCAACGCGCTGTCGGTCGTCGGCGTGATCATCGTCCTCTTCCGCTGGCGCCGCGCGGCCCCCGATCGTCACCTGCCCGCCGAGCATATGGTGGGCGCGATGCGCGCGGGGCTGCGCTATGCGATGCGCGCCCCCGAATTGCAGATCGTTCTGATCCGTTCGGTCGGCTTCTTCCTCTTCGCCAGCGGACTCTGGGCACTGCTCCCGATCATCGCGCGCCGCGACCTCGGCCTCGGTCCCGCGGGCTATGGCGGGCTGCTGACCTTCATGGGCCTCGGTGCGATCGGCGGCGCGATACTGATGCCGAAGCTCCGTGGACATATGGGCGCGAACGCGATCACGCTGGCCGCCTCGGCCCTGCTCGCGGCGGCGATGGCGGCGCTTTCGCTGGCCACCGGCTTCTGGACGGCATCGGCGGCCCTGTTCGTCGCCGGGCTCGCCTGGATCGCGATGATGGCCTCGCTCAACGGCGGGGCGCAGGCGACCTCGCCCGGCTGGGTCAAAGCGCGCGCGCTCGCCATCTATCTGCTCGTCTTTCAGGGATCGATGGCGGCGGGATCGACGCTATGGGGTTCGGTCGCATCGCGTATCGGCGTCCCGTCGACGCTGATCGTCGCGGCGACGCTGCTCGCACTCGCCGGCCTGATCCTCGCATGGCGCTTTCCGCTCGACCGCGCAAGCACGCTCGACCTCGCCCCTTCCGCCCACTGGCCGGCACCGATCGTCGACGGCGAAGTCGAGCATGACAGTGGCCCGGTGCTGGTCACCTTCGAATATCGGATCGATCCGGCGAAAGTCCCCGAGTTCTTTGTCGAAATGCAGGCCATGCGTCGCATCCGCCGCCGCGACGGTGCGATCCACTGGGGCATTTACGAAGACACCGCCAATCCCGGCATGGTGATCGAAAGCTTCACCGTCGAAAGCTGGCTCGAACATCTGCGTCAGCACGACCGCGTCACCAATGCCGATCGGGTCCAGCAGGAGGCGCTGGGCGCTTTCCAGGCCGGCGACACGCCGCCGGTCGTACGCCATTTCGTCACGCGCCGCTGATGCGCGCCCTCGCCCTCCTCGCCGCACTGCTGCCCTTCGCGGCGCCGGCGCAGGAGGCGCAGCAGACCAATCTGCGTTACGACGAGGACTGGTCCTTGCTGTCCGACGCGCCGCGGGAGGGATGGCGCGCGGCGAAATATCTTCCGCTGGCGAAGGACAGCTGGGCCTATTTGACGTTGGGCGTCGAGGCGCGGGCGCGGTTCGAAGGGTTCGACGACAATCTATGGGGCGACCCGCCCGCTCCCGACGACGGCTATCTCTGGCTGCGCGTCATGCCCCACGCCGACCTTCACGCCGGTCCGGCGCGCGTCTTCGTGCAGGGTATCGCGGGTTATGCGCGCGGCGTCGGCGCAGGCAAGGGACCGGCGGACGAAACCGGAATCGATCTGCTGCAGGGTTTTGCGGATGTCCGCATCCCGCTGGGCGATGATGGCAGCCTGACGGTGCGCGGCGGGCGCGAACTCGTCGCGCTGGGATCCGAACGGCTCGTCGGCATCCGCTATGGCCCGAACATTCCGCAGGCCTTCGACGGCTTCCGCGCCATCGCCGAACATGGCCCCATCCGTCTCGATGCCTTTCACCTCCGCCCGGTCGCGACCGGCGGTGGCAGCTTCGACGACAAGACGTCGAAGACGCGGCGACTCGACGGCCTCTACGCGACGATCACGCCGGCAAAGGGTGTCGGCATCGACGCCTATTGGCTGGGATATGAAAATGAGACTGCGCGTTTTGCAGCCCGGACGGGGCGCGAAAGCCGCGACACCTTCGGCCTGCGCTTTTTCGGCCGACGCGGCGATCTCGGCTGGAATTGGGAAGCGATGCGCCAGCGCGGTCATTTCGATGGCAGCAGGATCCGCGCCTGGTCGCTCGCGACCGAAACGGCGTGGAGCTTTCCGCACGCGCCGCTCGGGCCCCGCTTGCGCCTTCGCGCCAATATCGCGAGCGGCGACCGCGACCCCGCCGACGGCAAGCTCGGCACCTTCAACGCGCTATTCCCGAAAGGCAAATATTTCGGCGAATTGTCGCCGATCGGACCGCGCAACATCGTGAACCTCCACCCGAGCGTCGATTTCGATCTCGGCCAAGGCGTGACGGTCGAATTCGTCGCTGCGCGCTTCTGGCGTGAAAGCCTCGGTGACGGCATTTACGACATTCCCGGCGGGCTCATCCGCCCCGCGGGCGGCAGCAGCGCGCGGCACATCGGCGATCAGGTCGAGATTTCGGCAGGCTGGCAGGCCAGCGCATTCCTATCTTTCGCTGCCTCATTGTCGGCCTTTCGTCCCGGTTCCTACATCCGCGACACCGGACCCGCACGCACGATCCATATGGTCGGCGCCGAGGCGATGCTGAAACTCTAGAGATCGATCATGCCGGCAAGTTCCGCGTCATGCTTGCCGAGTTCGACAAATTGTTCGAGCAGCCAGGACGCAGCGGGACCCGGCGGCGTGTCGCGCCGCCAGCCGCCGGCAAAACGATAGGTGCCGCCCGGATGATCGGGCATCGCAAGCTGCACCAATGTTCCCGCGACCAGATCGGGCTCGATCATCGGCAGTGGCATATTGCCCCAGCCGATCCCCTCGCGCAGCAGTGCATGTTTCGCGCCGAGATCGGCGAGCCGCCAGGTCTTGGGGCTCATCACCGAATAATCCTGTCCTTCGGTAAAGCGCGACCGGTCGGTGAGAACGAGCTGCGTATAGTCGCGTCCCGCGCCCGGCGCGATGCGCTCCATGCGGCCGAGCGGATGGTCCGGGGCAGCCACGGGCACCATCGGAATCGAACCCGCGGCGATGCATTCGACGCCCTCGACCCCGGCGGCAAGCGGACCCGAAATGCCGACGATCGCCCTGCGATCGAGGACCATTGCGGTGATCGCCCCCAGCGCCTCGACATGCAGACGAAGCTGGACTGTCGGAAACTCTGTTGCAAAGGTCCGCAAAACGCGGCCCAGCCGGTCGGCGGGCAACATGACGTCGACCGCGAGATCGACCTCGGCCTCCAGCCCGTCGAGCAGCCCCTTCACCTTGGCGCGCAGCCCGTCGATGCCGTGCGAGATGGCGCGCGCCTCGGACAGGAGCGCGCGGCCCGCCACCGTCAGCTGCGGCTTGCGGGTTCCTTCGCGATCGAAGAGCATCACGCCGAGCTGCGCCTCGAGGTTGGTGATGCCATAGCTGATGACCGAAACCGCACGATTGAGCCGGCGTCCCGCCGCCGCGAAACTACCGGTGTCGACGATCGCGAGAAAGATGCGAAGCTGGTCGAAGGTCGGCGTGCCGGGGTTATTCACTTTTCTATTTCCTCGAACGTTTAGACGCATTTTATCCCTCTGATCGCGAAAGCCCGCAAGGTCTAAATCGGCTCCATCAGCGGACGATCTCCCGGCCGCAAATGGAGAAACAAGATGATCGAACTTCGTCCTTTCGACAGCCTCGGCGGCGAAAACCACGGCTGGCTCGATGCCAAACACCATTTTTCCTTTGCGGGCTACCACGACCCCGTCCGCATGAACTGGGGCAATCTGCGCGTCTGGAACGACGACACGATCGAGCCGCAGACCGGTTTTCCGCCGCACCCGCACCGCGACATGGAAATCATCACCTACGTCCGCGAAGGCGCGATCACGCACCAGGACGATCTCGGCAACAAGGGCCGCACCGAAGCGGGCGACGTGCAGGTGATGAGCGCCGGCACCGGCATTCGTCATTCCGAATATAATCTCGAGGACGTCACGACAAAGATCTTCCAGATCTGGATCATTCCGACCCGCGACGGCGAAGCGCCGCAATGGGGCGCAAAGCCCTTTCCCAGGGACGAGCGCTCGGGCCAGTTCGTGACGCTGGCCTCGGGGTACGAGAATGACAATGACGCGCTGCCGATCCGCACCGACGCCCGCGTCGTCGGGGCGACGCTCCGTGCGGGCGAAACGGTCGAATATTTGCTCGGCAAGGACCGCAAGGCCTATCTCGTTCCCGCAATCGGCGCCGTGCAGATCGACGATGTCCGCGTAAACGCCCGCGACGGCGCCGCGATCAGCGACATCGACGTGCTGCGCGTCACGGCGATCGAGGACAGCGAAATCGTCCTCGTCGACGCTGCTTGAAATGCGGAGCACGCCGCCACCTCGGCGGCGTGGATCGGCTGCGGCTTCACCTCCACCTCGCCGGCCTCCAGCTTGGAGAAGTCGAGGATGTCGTTGACGACGGCCAGCAGCGCCTTGCCCGCCGCGTTGATCCGGTCGGCGTAGCGGCCGGCCTCGGGGCCCAGGTCGCCATGCTCCTGCAGCAGGCCCGAGAA
>JALDYH010000174.1:0-8316 GCA_032154175.1 Sphingopyxis sp.
GCTGGGGCAGCCTCTACGATGCGCTCTACGGCACCGACGCGCTCGACGCGCCGCCTGCCAGGCCCGGCGGCTACGACGCGGCGCGCGGCGCGGCGGTGATCGCGCGCGCCAAAGCATTCCTCGATGAAGCCGTGCCGCTCGCATCGGGAAGCTGGGCGGACTGGCAGGGCGGACAGCTGACGCTCGCCGATCCTGCGCAATGGGCGGGCAGCAAGCCGGGCGGCATCCTGCTTCGCCACAACGGGCTGCACGTCGAACTGGTGATCGATGCGACCAGCGCGATCGGCAAGACCGACCCCGCGGGCATCGCCGACGTCGTGCTCGAAGCCGCGCTGACGACGATCATCGACCTCGAAGACAGCGTCGCCGCGGTCGACGGCGAGGACAAGACCCTCGGCTACACCAACTGGCTCGGCCTGATGCGCGGCGATCTCGTCGAAAGCTTCGCCAAGGGCGGTCACACGGTGACGCGCGCGATGGAGCCCGATCGCGAATGGACCTCGCCGTCGGGTGAGCCTTTCGTCCTGCACGGTCGCAGCGTGATGTTCGTGCGCAACGTCGGCCATCTGATGACGACGCCGATGATCCGCCTTCCGGACGGCGCCGAGGCGCCCGAGGGACTGTGCGACGCGGTGATCACCAGCCTCTGCGCGCTCCACGACCTGAAAGGCCTCGGCACGCTTGGCAACAGCCGCGCGGGCAGCATCTATATCGTGAAGCCCAAGCAGCACGGGCCCGAGGAATGCGGCTTCACCGACCGCCTCTTCGACGCGGTCGAGGATATGCTCGGCCTCGCGCGCCACACGATGAAGGTCGGCGTGATGGACGAGGAACGCCGCACCTCGGCGAACCTTGCCGCGTGCATCGAGGCGGTGAAGGACCGCATCGTCTTCATCAACACCGGCTTCCTCGACCGCACCGGCGACGAGATTCACACCTCGATGCGTGCCGGTCCGATGATCCCCAAGGGCGAGATGAAAGCGAGCGACTGGATCGCCTCGTACGAGGACCGCAACGTCCGCATCGGCCTCGCCTGCGGCCTCAGCGGCAAGGCGCAGATCGGCAAGGGCATGTGGGCGATGCCCGACCTGATGAAAGCGATGCTCGACGCCAAGGTCGGCCATCCGAAATCGGGCGCGAACACCGCGTGGGTCCCGTCGCCGACCGCGGCGACGCTGCACGCGCTCCACTATCATCAGGTCGATGTCTTCGCGCGGCAAAAGGAAATCGCGGGCGAAGCCGTTCCTTCGCTCGACCGCCTGCTCAACATCCCCGTCGCGATCGGCCGCAACTGGAGCGACACCGAAGTCGCCCGCGAACTCGATAATAATTGCCAGGGCATCCTCGGCTATGTCGTGCGCTGGATCGATCAGGGCGTCGGCTGTTCGAAGGTCCCCGACATCGACGACGTCGGCCTGATGGAGGATCGCGCGACGCTCCGGATCGCCAGCCAGGCGCTCGCCAACTGGCTGCTCCATGGCGTCTGCACTCCCGAACAGGTCGACGCCGCATTGACGCGCATGGCGGCCAAGGTCGACGCGCAGAATGCGGGCGATGCGCTCTACGAAAAGCTGGCGCCGGACGGCATCGCATATCAGGCGGCGCGCGCGCTCATCTTCGAAGGCGTGACGCAGCCATCGGGCTACACCGAGCCGCTGCTTCACAAATACCGGCAGGCGAAGAAGGCGGCCTGAGCGATCGGCGGGGCGTTTCGTCCCGCCGTCGATTGAAACTGCTCCGCTGCACCGATAGGATCGCCCTGTCAGAAAAGGATAGGCCGGTGCGGTTGGCCCGGTCCCCGCATCGGCGGGTCCTGGCAGCCGTTTCGGCGGCGAGCCCCATGACCTGGAACGGCGGCGCATTCCCGCGCTGCCGCGTCGAAAGGTCGTGTCATGCAGCAACAGATTTCGGTCATTACGCTCGGTATCGCGGACCTCGCCCGGTCGCGGCGATTCTATGTCGAAGGGTTCGGCTGGACCCCGGTGTTCGAGAATGAGGAAATCATCTTCTATCAGATGAACGGCCTCATGCTGGGCACCTTCCTGCAAGCCTCGCTGGAAACCGACATGAACCGCTCCGGCCTTGTCCGGCCGGGCGCCTTCGCGCTCGCACATAATGTCGAAAGCGAAGCGGCGGCCGACGCCGCGATCGCACGGCTGCTCGCGGCGGGGGGCACCTTGCTTCGCAGCCCCGACGTGCCGCCGCCCGGCGGCTATCGCGGTTATGTTGCCGATCCCGACGATCATGCGTGGGAAATCGCGTGGAATCCCGCATGGACGATCGACGCGCAGGGACGGGTGACCTTCGGCCTCTGACCTGCAATAAGCGGTTGCCTCGCGGCGGGAAATGACTAGAACAAAATGGGAACATTATGGAGTCCCGCATATGTCCGCCGCCGTCGATTCCGCCTATCGTCACTATCCGAAGCAGGCCGGTTGTCGCGCGCTGGTCGAGGCTGACGGCGCCGCGATGAAGCTCTATCATCTGACTGCGCCGGATGCGCCGATACCGGAAGAGGTGGCAAGGCTTTGCGACGACTGGTTCGCCGATCGCGCACTGGCGACGCTGGCCGATGGCGATTGCGGTTTTGTCATCCTCCATCGCTGCGGCACAGATTTCTATTTCCTGCTCGTCTCGGTGTGGCGCGGGGCGAATGAATTATGGGAAGCCGTATGGTACCGGCACGGCGACATGCCTGCCTTCGCGCCGTTCGATCCCGCCTATCCGGCGGAGCCGGGTGTCGTGCGTCCGACTTTCTGCGTCTGGGAACTCGGCATCGTCGCGCATGAAAGCGCCGCATGGGGGCGTTACCTCGCGTCGCCGCGCGACGACGCCGCGCGGTCGCGCTGGGTTGAGGATATCTTCGCAGGCGTTGTATAGGCGCCGCTTGTTTTACAGGAGTTTTGACGTGCAGATTGCGGTGCTGACCTTCGACGGCTTCAACGAACTCGATTCGTTCGTCGCCGCGGCCATCCTGAACCGGCTCGGCGGGCAGGGCTGGGCGGCACACATCACGTCGCCGACACCGCAGGTCACCTCGATGAACGGCGTAACGATCGAGCGGCAGCAGCCGCTCGACTTCGCCGCCAAGGCCGACGCCGTGATCATCGGCAGCGGGATCAGGACGCGCGAGATCGCGGCCGATCCGCTGATGCTTGGCCGCATCCGCCTTGATCCGTCGCGCCAACTGATCGGTGCGCAATGTTCGGGAACGCTGCTGCTCGCGAAACTGGGGCTGATCGGCGCGCTTCCGGCCTGCACCGACCTCACGACCAAACCCTGGGTGATCGAGGCGGGGGTTGAGGTGCTCGACGCGCCGTTCGTGGCGCATGGCAATGTCGCGACCGCGGGCGGCTGTCTCGCCTCGCAATATCTTGCCGCGTGGATCATCGCGCGCCTTGGGGGAACCGTCGAGGCCGAAGAGGCGCTCCACTATGTCGCGCCCGTCGGTGAAAAGACCGACTATGTCGAACGTGCGATGGCAGCAGTGCGGCCGTTCCTGCCGGCGGAGACGTTCGCCCGCACTGCGTAAATGGCGGTCCGGTACAATACGGCTTGCCCCGGCCGTCTATAACGCGGCATTTTGCGAACATGGCAAACTGGGGGCAGGGCGATGGCGGCACCGTTTAATTTCGGGCAGCTCAAATTTCTGAAGGCGCTGACCGAGGCGCTGTTTCATGACGCCGACATGGCGATCACGCCCGATCAGGTGGTCGCCAATGTCTGCGAGCTGTTCGAAAAGGTCGGGGGAACGAAACTCGACGAAATACAGTTGTCGCTGACCGCGACCGAACTGGTGCTCGGGGGTCCCTTCTTTACCGAGAATGATGTCGCCAGCCGCGTCGAGAGACTCACCGATCGCCTCAAGAACAGCCAGATCGACCTGTTCCAGGACATGGCGCGGCTGCGCGGGGTCATATACGCCTGCTATTATGGCCATTGGCAGCCCGGGCTCGAACCCGGCGATCAGGACGCCAACGCCGCCAATCCGGTGCATCGACAGATCGGTTTTACCCTGCCGAAGTTCCGCCAGCGCGGTGCGGCGGACGTGCCGCTGTCGCTCGTCGGTGACCGCGAGATCGACCCGGCGCACATCCTGGGTGCCGGCAGCCTCGAGGACGAATATGACGTGATCGTCATCGGCTCGGGCGCCGGGGGCGGGGTTGCGGCATATAATATCGCGGCGCAGGGCTATAAGGTGCTGATCGTCGAGGCGGGGCCCTTCCACCCGTCGCACGCGATCACCCACCACGAACTCGACATGATCGCCAAACTCTACAAGCATGGCGCGCTGCAAACCTCGACCAACCGCGATTTCGTCGTGTTTCAGGGGCGCTGCGTCGGCGGGTCCTCGACGATCAACAACGGCATATGTCTGCGCGTCAACGAGGCAGGACGCACGCATCCCGATGCAAAGGACGTGCTCGCCAAATGGGCGAGCATTGGCGCGCCGGTCGACGCCGCCGCTTTCCATGCCAGCTATGACGCGGTCCAGGCGAGGCTCGGTATCGCGCCGATCGAGCCGCGCAGCGGGCGCCACAACGGACCGCATCTGATCAACGGCTGGACCAGTTACGCCGCCGCTTCGACCGATCCGCGCGACAAACGCGCGGTCGCCGACTGGTTCGCAAAGAATTTCGGGCCGCCCGAAACGGTCAACGCTTGCGCTTATTGCGGCTATTGCAATTCGGGCTGCGCCTATGGCCGCCGGATGGGGATCGCGCAGACCTATCTGCCCGACGCGTGCCGCGATTTCGGCGCGCGCATCCTGCCGGAAACGAAGGCCGAACGCATCGTGTGGCAGACCGCCTACGACGGGCGGCGCGAGGCCGAGGCAGTGAAGCTGGTCCTGCCCGGCGGATCGAAGACGCTGGTCCGCGCGCGCGTCGGTGTCGTCGTGGCTTGCGGCACTATCGCGTCGTCGAAGCTGCTCGACCGCAGCGATATCGACGGCACGGGCTATCAGGTGTCGCTCAACGTCGCATCGCCGGTCGTCGCGCTGATGCCCGACGGCGTCGGCGGCGATGCGTGGGACGAGGACCAGATGTCGAGCTATGTCGACTGCGGCGACTTCCTGCTCGAAAGCCATTTCCAGCCGCCGATGTCGATGGCGTCGCTGATGCCCGGCTGGTTCGGCGACCATGCGGGCCGGATGAAGAATTTCGGCCGGGTCCATTCGGCGGGCATCCTCTTCCCCGCCGACCGGCGCGGGCGCGTGAAGGATGGCAAGCTGGAGTTCCGGCTCGACGCCACCGACGATCTGCCGGTGCTGCGCGACGCGATGGCGACGCTGACCAAGGTTCATTTCGCCGCGGGCGCGCTCGAATGCTATCCGGCGCTGGCAAAGGGGCAGACGGTAACGCCCGACATGGATATCGACGCATTCTTCCGCGATGCCATCCGCGAACAGGACGATGTCACGCTGTCGAGCAGCCACCCGCACGGCGGCAATGCGATCAACGAAAATCCGCAATATGGCATCGTCGATCTCGACTGCCGTGTCCACGAAACGACCAATGTGTTCGTGACCGACGCGAGTGTCTTCCCCAGTTGCATCCGCGTCAATGCGCAATGGACCACGATGGCGATGGCGCAATATGCGACCGGGCGGCACGATCCCTTTCGCTGACGCCCGATCGCGCCTACATGGCGCGCGCATGTTCCAGGTTGCCGCCCTCTATCGTTTCGCGTCGTTCGACGACCCCGCCGCCCTGCGCCAGCCTTTGCTCGACCTTTGTACGGTGGAGGGCGTGAAGGGCACGTTGCTGCTCGCCCGCGAAGGCGTGAACGGAACGATTGCGGGCACCGAGGACGGAATCGCCGCGGCGCTCGATCATATCCGCGGCCTGCCCGGTTGTGCCGACCTCGACGTCAAATATTCGACCGCCGCCGAAATGCCGTTCCAGCGGATGAAGGTGCGGCTGAAAAGGGAAATCGTGACGATGAAGGTGCCGGGGCTCGACCCCGCACGCGACGCCGCGCCCTATGTCGATCCCGCCGACTGGAACGCGCTCGTCGATGACCCGGGAACGGTGCTGATTGACACGCGCAACGGCTTCGAGGTCGGCTACGGAAGCTTCGCAGGCGCGGTCGATCCCGAAACGAAGAGCTTCGGCGAATTCCCCGACTGGTGGCGCGAACATGCCGCGGAATTCGAAGGCAAGCGCATTGCGATGTTCTGCACCGGCGGCATCCGCTGCGAAAAATCGACGGCTTTCCTGCGTCACGAAGGTGTCGAGGATGTCGTCCATCTGAGGGGCGGCATCCTCGCCTATCTCGAACAGGTGCCGGAGGCCGACAGCCGCTGGCATGGCAGTTGCTTCGTCTTTGACGAGCGGGTGAGCGTCGGGCACGGGCTGGTCGAGGTCGGCGACAAGCCCGGCCCCGACTGAGCCGTCAGGCGACCGTCAGCGTATAGGTCACCCGATAATCGCTGGCGTCGCCGTCGAGCGCCCTGGTGAACGTCCCCGGCGCATCGCCGATATCGATCGTCCCGATATTGTCGCTGCCGCCGATATCGTCGAATTCGCGCAGCTGGAAACTCACCGGCTGGTCGAACTCGAAATTCTCCGGGACCACCCAGCTCTCGCCCTTTTTGATCGAATAAATCTCGCTCTTCCCTTCGGGAAAGCGCTGCCCCGTGTTGAAGCGCAGGAACAGCTGGTCGGGGAGGCCGAGCCCCAACCGCCCGGTGAGCTTGACGCATTCGACGCGGACGTTCGACAGCGTGAATTTTCTTTTGCCCGCTGGCGCGACGGCCACGGACGCGGCAGACGCCGCCGCCGGGTTCTTGCGCAACCGGTCGATATTCTCGCTCGCCTGACCTGCGAACCTGCCCGCAGGAAATTCGGCAAGATAGGCGCTGAACGCGCGCACGCTGTTGTCCGCGACCGCGCCCTTCCACAGCAGATCCTCGAGCGCCGAGCGATCGCCCGAAGCCATCGGCGCGGCGGCGGGCGCCGTGCGCGGGACCAGATAGACCGGCGTCCCCGTAATGCTCGCGCTCACGAACGGTCGCTGGCTTCCGGCGGTTGCCTGCAGCACATCGTCGCGGATCAGGCCGCCGAGCAACTGCACGGGCATGTCGGGTTGCGGCAGGCGTTTCGCGAGCGAGGTAGCGAAGGGCGAATTGCCGCTCGTCCCGTCGGCCGCGGTCTGCCCCGGCGCGGCGGCGAAGATTACGAGCACATCGTCGGCCTCGACGCCTGCCAGCCCGTTGACCACCGCGCGTGTCCCTGACCGCCACGAGCGTCCGAAGGGATTGTTGCGGCACGAATCGAGCACGACCATCCGAATCTGCGCCCCCGATACCGACTCCATCAACCGGTCGAGGTTGATCGCCTCATAGGGCAGGTCGAGGTCGGACTTGAGCTGCGCATCGGTCGGGATCAGCCAGTTCTTGCCCTGCGCCTCGATCCCGTGCCCGGCATAATAGACCATCGCGACCTCGGCGCCGTCGGCCTTGGCACGGAAATCGCGCATTGCTTTCTGGAAGTCGTTCACCGCAAGGTCGGCGGCGACCGTTACGTCGTCAAACCCGGCCTGCTTCGCCGACGCCGCGATGATCTTGATGTCGTTCGCCGGGTTCACCAGCCGGCTGGTGTTTGCATAATCGCCATTGCCGATGACCAGCGCGACCTTGCGTGCCTCGGCGACCGACGGCGCGAGAAAGAGCAGGACGGTGAGGGTGGCAAGCCAGAATCGCATCATCTCGCAATCCTCTCTTCGCTAGGCGGGGCGCGCGGCTCCATATTCGTACCAGCCGAACGGCCGCGGCGTTTTGGGAATATAGGCGGCGGCCTGCCGGTCGACCGAAAAACCTGCCTTTTCATAAGCATCGCTGATCGGTCGGGTCAGGTGGCAATTGCCGCCGATGCGTTTCCATATCGGCTCGATCCGCCGCTGCCACTTCGCGACCCCGGCATCGGGCGCTGCGCCATGCTCGAGGAAGAGCGCGGTCCCGCCGGGCTTCAGCACGCGGCGGATTTCGCTGAGCACCGCCGCCTGATCGCCCACCGAGCACAAGGTGAAGGTCGTGACGACCGTATCGAACGACCCGCTCTCGAACGGCATCGCCTCGCCGACACCTTCGCGGATATCGGCGTCCATCCCGCGCGCCGCGGCGGCGGCGACGCTCATCGCGAGCAGTTCGGGCGACGGATCGAGCCCGCTGAAGCTCTCGATCTGCCCCGGACGATAGAATTCCATATTGATGCCGCCGCCGCAGCCGAGCTCGAGCACATGGCCCCGCGCGTGCGGCACGACCTTGCTGCGCACCTTCATGATCTGCCCCTGCGAACAGGCGCATTTGATCAG
>JALDYH010000175.1:0-8314 GCA_032154175.1 Sphingopyxis sp.
AATGCGCGTTGACCATATATTCGACGCTGTCGGCGATCAGGTCGCGGCTCGGCAGCGAATAGAGCATCCCGTCATGCCCCATCGCGATCCCGTCATCGACCGCGATCGTGTTGAATTCCTTGGCGACCCCGCCCGACGCCTCGATCTCGCGCGCGACCATTTGGCCAAGGTCCTTCAAGTGGACGTGGCCCGGCACGAACTGGGTGAAACTGTTGACGACCGCGATGATCGGCTTGCCGAAGTCGCTGTCCTTCATCCCCGTCGCGCGCCACAGCCCGCGAGCCCCGGCCATATTGCGGCCATGCGTGGTCGTGCGCGAACGATAAGAAGGCATTTGAAAGGCTCCGAGAAATATTATTTCATAAAATAGTGACGAGATGCGCCTCTACACGCCTAAGTGGCGATGTTCAACGCCACTTTCTTGCACATTTTCGCAAGCCGTTCGGCAAAGAGCACCTGCCCCGCGGCATCGCCGACCAGATCCTGCCGCATCTCGATACCGATATAGGGAATCCCGTTCGCCTCGGCATGACGGTTCATCGTCGCGTTGAGCAGCTTGCCCGAATAGGGCTGCTGGTCGCCGACAACCATATTTTCGGCCTCCAGCGCCGCAATCGCCGCCGCCGCCAGCCGGTCGTCCTCGTTATAAAGTACCCCGACGTGCCACGGCCGCGCCTGATCGGGATGCGCGGCAAGCGACGGCGTGAAACTGTGCAGCGACAGGATCATCGCCGGACGCCGCGCCGCGATCGTCGCCGATATATGGTCATGATAGGGTCTGAAGAAACGCGCCAGCCGCGCCTCGCGCGCATCGTCGTCGAGCGCGTTGCCGGGTACCGCATGCCCGTCGCTTGCGATCGGCAGAACCCCCGGTGCATCCTCGTCGCGATTGCAGTCGACGACAAGCCGCGACACCCCGCCGAGGATCGCGGCGTCGACCGCCCGGTTTTCGACGAGCAATCCCGCAACATCGGCAACGCCGATGTCGATCGTAATGTGGTTCGCCAGCAACGCGGGATCGATGCCGAGATCGATATCGCCGGGTACATAGGCCGAGGCATGGTCGCCGATCAGCAGTATCCCGTCCGCGCGCGCCTCGCCGATTTGCCGCCATGCTTCGTTCATCGCAATGTCCCCGTCATCGACCACCAGCCCGGATGCCGCGCCGCCAGCGCGATCGCCGCTGTATCGCGTTCGGCTGCGGCGTCGAACAGCGCAAAACAGGTTGCGCCCGATCCCGACATGCGCGCGAGCCATGGGCGCAGCGCGCCGAGTTCGGTGAGCACATCGGCGACCGCCGGACATTGCGCCGTCGCCGGGCGTTGCAGGTCGTTGCGT
Organism: Sphingopyxis sp.; assembly: GCA_032154175.1. Classification (GTDB taxonomy): domain Bacteria; phylum Pseudomonadota; class Alphaproteobacteria; order Sphingomonadales; family Sphingomonadaceae; genus Sphingopyxis. The sequence goes on from JALDYH010000175.1 coordinate 1,339, forward strand.
CCCGCGAGCAACTGCGCGCGCGGATCGGCACCGGTGAACAATGGCCCGCGGTCGATCCCGTCCCACGCCGCGAACACCGGGCCTGTGGCAACCGGCTGGCGGGGATTGACGAGTAGCACCGGCGTGCCGGCCAACCGCAATTCGGGAACGGCACTCAGTTCCTCGCCAACGCCGACGCCCAAAGAGGTCAAGCTCGCCACGCACGCGGCGATATCGGCTCCGAGCGGGGCGACGAGCCTTGCCAGCGTCGCATCGCCGAGTTCGGGCAGGAAATGCGTTCGAACGAGCCGCGCCATTGCCGCGGCGTCGGCCGATCCGCCGCCGATTCCCGCGGCGACGGGGAGCCGCTTGGCAAGTGTCACCGCCAGCGGCGGCACCCTGTCGGCGCCATAGCGCCCGCGGAGCAGTGCGAGCACCTGCATCACCAGATTGTCCGCCCCGTCGCTCAGCCCGTCGGCAAACTCGCCGTCAATCTTCAACGCGTCGACTTCGGCCAATTTGGCGACGATCGCGTCACCGCCATCTACAAACGCAAACAGCGTCTCGATGTCATGATAGCCATCGTCGCGCCGCGCCCGCACATGCAGCGCGAGGTTGATTTTCGCCCACCCCGTTTCGTGCATGGCATCGGTCACGGCGCGGTGGTCGCGGCAGTCAGCCCGTCGCGCAGTTTCGTCTCCAGCCGCGTCGCCATCTCCGCTTCGGCCAACAATGCCGCGGCGCGCCAGTTATAGCGCGCCTGGAACCTCTGCCCCGCTTGCCAATAGGCGTCGCCGAGATGTTCGACGATCACTGGGTTGTCGGGCTCGCCGCGCTGCGCCTTTTCGAGCAACGATACGGCCTCGTCGGTGCGTCCGGTCAGAAAATAGGCCCAGCCGAGCGAATCGGTGATACTCGCATTCTGCGGTTCCTGTGCCCATGCCGCCTCGATCCGCGCGAGCGACTGCTTCACATCCTTGCGCCGTTCGAGCGCCGAATATCCGGCAAAATTGAGAATAGCGGCATCGTCAGGCCGCAAGGTGACAGCCTGTTCGATCAGCGGCGCAGCGGCATCCCACCGGTCTGCCTGCAGGAGCAGTTCGGCGCGCGCGATCAACAAGGTGCCTCGCAATAAATCGTCGCCTTCATCGTCGCCCAGTGCCGCCTGAAGCCGCTCATAGGCACGCGCCGCCACTGCCGGATCGCTGGATCGCCGGGCAATGTCGGCCAGGCGGACGAGCAGGCTCCGCGCGGGGTTGTCGTTCGCTGCGGCTTCGGCGAGTTTCGTCGCGCTCGCCAGATCGCCGGCGTCGGCCATCAATTCGGCGCGGCGCATCATCAGCACCGGTGGCAGCGCCCCGCGCCCGGTTTCGAGCAGCGCCACGGCATCGACCTTCTGCCCATTGCGGTCGAGCGCGTCGACGAGCGTCGCTCGTACCGCCAGATCCTGATCGTTGAGCCAAAAGGCCGCGCGCGCAAACAGCAACGGCAGTTTTGCACTGCCGTTCGGCGTCCGTCCCAATCCATCGGCGAGCAATCCCAGCCATTGCGCGGTTCCGGCGCGTGGCGTCGAAACGGGCTGATCGGGAAGCAGCAGCATGGGGTCCTCGCGCTGCCCCGACGCGAGCGCGATCCGCCCGCGCAGCCGTTGCGCGGCGTCGCGTTCGCTGGCCTTTTCCAGCGTAGCCGCGACGCGCAGCCCCACGAGCTGGCTTGTGCGGTCGGTCAGCGTAATGCCGTCGGTCAGCGCGGCGGCATCGGCAACATGTTTCGTCGCGATCTGCACCAGCGCGACTTGCAGCGACAGGGCAGGTTCGGGCCGCATGCGGCTGTCGACCGCCAGCAGGTGGCGCTCGGGCAGTTTTTCGCGCGCGCCGACGTCGATCCATGCATTCATCGTCGGCAGGATCAGCCGCGCAATGGTGTCGGCGCCGGCTTTGTTCGCCCGCCCTGCCATATAGTCTCGCGCGGCTTTCCAGTCCGATCGACGTATCGCATCGACCGTCAGCACCAGCTGGGCATCGAAACGACGGTCGCCACCACTCCACAGCTGCAGGGCGGCGCTGCGCGCGGCGACAAGATCGCCCGCCTCGATGGCCTGTTCGAGCATCCGTCCGCGCAGCCCCGGAAGACCGGGCGCAACGCTCGAAACCGCAGTGAGCGCGGAAAGCGCTGCGGCGGGTTCGCCGCTCTCCTCAGCCAGCCGGGCCCGCACCAGCGCGTTGAGCGCCGCGCCATTATCGTCGACCGCCCACGCCGGCCCCGCCGCCGCGAGCGCGCCGACGGCGAGAAACAGGCGCGCGAGCTTACATGTTCGGGTAATTGGGGCCTCCGCCGCCTTCGGGGGTGACCCAGTTGATATTCTGGGTCGGGTCCTTGATGTCACACGTCTTGCAATGGACGCAATTCTGCGCGTTGATCACGAATTTGGGATCGCCTTCCTCTTCGCCGACGATCTCATAGACGCCCGCCGGACAATAACGCTGCGCGGGCTCGTCATAGAGCGGCAGGTTGTAGGCGACCGGGATCGACGGATCCTTGAGCTGGAGGTGAACCGGCTGGTCTTCCTCATGGTTCGTGTTCGAGATGAACACCGACGACAGGCGGTCGAAGGTCAGCACGCCATCGGGCTTGGGATAGTCCGGTTTCGGCATGATGTCAGCCCGGTACAGGCTCTCATTGTCCGGATGATGCTTCATCGTGAAGGGCATTTTGATCTTCAGCGTTTCCGCCCACATCGTGATCCCCGACAGGATCGTGCCGGCGAGGTCGCCATATTTCTCGACGAGCGGAAGCACGTTGCGGACGACGCTCAATTCCTTCTTGACCCAGCTGTCGTCATAGGCCGCCTGATAGGCATCGAGCGTGTCGCTGCTCCGGCCCGCGGAGACGGCGGCGAAGGCCGCCTCGGCCGCCATCATGCCCGACTTCATCGATGTGTGTGTGCCCTTGATGCGCGGAACGTTCAGGAAACCAGCGCTGTCGCCGATCAACGCGCCGCCGGGGAAAGCGAGCTTCGGCACCGACTGATAGCCGCCATCGCTGATCGCGCGCGCGCCGTATGAAACGCGCTTGCCGCCCTTCAATATCTTCGCGATCTCGGGATGCGTCTTCCACTTCTGCATCTCCTGGAACGGAGAGATATGCGGGTTGCGATAGTTCAGCCAGGTCACGAAACCGAGCGCGACCTGCCCGTTCGCCTGATGATAGAGGAAACCGCCGCCGTTGGCATTGCTGTCGAGCGGCCAGCCCTGCGTATGGATCACGCGGCCCGCCGCATGATTCTCGGGCTTGATATCCCAGAGTTCCTTGACGCCGAGGCCATAGACCTGCGGCTCGCAATCGGCGTCGAGCGCGAATTGTGGCTTGATCATCTTGGTCAGATGGCCGCGCACGCCTTCGGCGAAGAAGGTATATTTCGCGTGGAGTTCGAGCCCGGGAGCATAGTCGCCCTTGTGGCTGCCATCGCGCGCGAGGCCCATGTCGCCCGTCGCGACGCCTTTGACCGAGCCATCCTCATTGTACAGGATCTCGGCCGCCGGAAAGCCGGGAAAGATTTCGACCCCCAGCCCTTCGGCTTGCTCGGCGAGCCAACGGCAGAGATTGCCGAGACTGCCGGTATAAGTGCCCACATTGTGCATGAAGGGCGGCGTCATGATGTGCGGAAGGCCGATCTTCCTGGTCTTGGTCAGCACCCAATGCTGGTTGTCGTTGACCGGTACCTCGGCAAGGGGGCAACCTTGCTCACGCCACTCGGGCAGCAACTCATCGAGGCCCTTAGGATCGATCACCGCGCCCGACAGGATATGCGCCCCGACTTCGGATCCTTTTTCGAGGATGCACACCGACAATTCGCTGCCTGCGTCATTCGCCAGTTGTTTGAGGCGGATGGCCGCCGACAGCCCCGCCGGCCCTGCGCCGACGATGACCACGTCATAGGGCATCGATTCCCGTTCGCTCACCGCAAATACCTTTCTGCCGTCCCCGCGCCGATCATTCATCGTGTCCGGCGCTCATTCTGTCACGAATTGCGATGCCCGCCAATTGACGGGTCCGTCAACCACCTGTTTGGTGTAAATCGATGGGTGGGTCATATTCAGCATTGCTGGCGGAAAGCACTTGCGACTGGTGGTCGCTGGCGGGTGTCGACGCGCTCGTCGGCGAGCAGCCGGCGGGATGGCTGGTCACGCCGCCTGCAAATGACGCTGCGGCGACCAAGCCAAAACACGTCGCGCGAGCCGAACCCGAACTGCCCCCGCTTCCTGCGGCGCTCCAGCGTCAGGATCCACTGGAGGTCGTCGAACCCAGGGGGCCAGTCGTTTTCCCGGGCGACTGGAACGAATTCCAAAGCTGGCTCGCGACGAGCGACGACGTGCCGGGCAGCCAATGGGATGCACGCCGCGTGCTTCCCGCCGGCGAAGCGGGTGCGCCGTTGATGTTGCTCACCGCCTGGCCCGAAATCGACGACCAGCGCGACGGCACGCTTTTTACCGGCCCGGCCGGCAAGCTGCTCGACGCGATGTTGCAGGCGATCGGCACGACGCGTGGCGACTGCTATGTCGCGAGCCTCTCGGTGACGCGCCCCGCCGGCGGCCGCTGCGACGGCGAAGAGGCGGCCGAGCTCGACCGCCTCCTCTGGCATCACCTGCGACTGGCCAGGCCGGACCGGTTGTTGCTGATCGGCAGCGACATCGTGCGGATGGCCGCGGCGACCGCACTGCCCGATGCGCGCGGAAGGTTACTAAATATTAACCAAGATGGCGGCAAGGTGGAGGCCGTGGCTGTGGCGCATCCCGCGATGCTGCTGGCCCGACCCGCCCAGAAGGCGGCGGCCTGGGATAGCCTGAAACTGTTCAACCGGGGACGTTGACGGATGCAGAATATGACCAAGACCCTTCTTTCGTGCGCCGCTCTGGCGATTGCCATCAGTGCGGCACCGGCGTTCGCCGCCGATGCCGGGAATCGCGACAGGATAGCCGCGCCGCAAACGGTGCCCGACATATTGTCGTCGAAACAGAAACAGCTTTACACGCAGGTGCTGACCGCGATCCGCGGCCAGCGCTGGGCGGAAGCCAGGTCCTTGCTCGATGGCGCGGATAATGGCCCGCTCAACGATTTCCTGCGCGCCGAACTGCTCACTGCTGCGAACAGCCCGCGCGCCGAAGTCGCCGACATCATGCCGATCCTGTCGCGGTCGCCGTTCCTGCCGCAGGCAGAACAGCTCGGCCGCCTCGCGGCGCGGCGCGGCGCGACCGAATTGCCGGCGCTCCCTTCCCAGACGCGTCTCGCCTGGTCCGGCAGCGCCCCGCGCCGTCTCGGTGCCGACGCGATCAGCGGCGACCCCGTCGCCGCCGCGCTCGCCCGCTCGATCCCGGAACGGATCAAGAATGACGACCCCGCAGGTGCCGAAGCGCTCCTCAACGCCGTCGGCGATCAGCTGACCCCGGAAGCGCGCAACGAGTGGCGGCAGAAAGTCGCCTGGTCCTATTATATCGAGAACGACGACGCCAACGCGCTTCGCCTCGCCAATGATTGCACCAGCGGTCAGGGCGCCTGGTCGACGCAAGGCGCGTGGGTCAAGGGCCTCGCCGCCTGGCGCACCCGCGATTACCGCACTGCGCTGACTGCGTTCGATCGCGTCGCAAAGGAAGCGCCCGACAGCGAATTGCGCGCCGCCGCTTATTATTGGGCCGCGCGCGCCGCGGTTGCCGCAGGCGAACCGGCATCGGTACAGCCGCGCCTGCGCGCTGCCGCGTCGAACGAGGAAACCTTCTACGGCCTGCTCGCGGCCGAGATGCTGGGTGTCGAAACGAACAGCCAGCGCGAGAATGTCCGCGCCGACCGCAGCGCATGGCGTGCGCTCGAGGATCTTCCCAATGTCCGTATCGCGATGGCGCTTTCGGAGATCGGCGAGGATAGCTACGCCGGCGCCGCGCTCCGCCATCAGGCGCTGATCGGCGACGCGCGCCAGCATGAGCAGTTGCTCGCGATGGCGGGTGCGCTCAGCCTGCCCGAAACGCAGCTCTATCTCGCTCACAACACGCCGCAGGGCCGCAAGCTCGCGGCGCAGACACGCTATCCGCAGCCCAAATGGGAGCCCAATGGCGGGTGGAAGGTCGATCCGGCGCTGGTCTTTGCGCATACGCTGCAGGAATCGCGCTTCCAGCGTGCCGTCGTCAGCCCCGCGGGCGCCTTCGGCCTGATGCAGGTGCGTCCCGGCACCGCGCGCGATGTCGCGCGCTGGCGCGGCGACAGCGGCACCGGCGACTTGCGCATCCCCGCGGTCAATATGGATATGGGGCAGAGCTACCTCCAATATCTCAGCCGCGATCCGTCGACCGGCGGCCAGCTGCCCAAGGTCATCGCGGCTTACAACGCGGGGCCCGCACCCGTCGCGCGCTGGCAATCGGAAATCCGCGATAATGGCGACCCGCTGCTCTACATGGAATCGATCCCCTATTGGGAGACGCGCGGCTATGTCGGCATCGTCCTGCGCAACTACTGGATGTACGAAGCACAGCAGGGCAAGCCGTCGGTCAGCCGCGCCGCGCTCGCGCAGGGTAAATGGCCGCGCTTCCCCGACGGCAAGGACCGCACCCGCCTGACCTATGCGGGCGGCCTCGCGAATGCCGATTGACGAGAGTCTGGCTTTCAGGCCCGTCCGCATCGCCCTGTTGACGATTTCCGACAGCCGCAGCGCGGCGGAAGACCGATCGGGGGACAAACTCGAGGAATTGTTGACGTCCGCGGGCCATGTCCTCGCTGCGCGCGCCATCATTCGCGACGAGACCGACCTGATCGTCTCGCGCCTCCATAACTGGATCGACGACCCCGAGGTGGACGTCGTCATCACCACCGGCGGGACAGGCCTGACGGGCCGCGATGTGACGCCCGAGGCGCTGCACCGGCTCGACGGCAAGGATATCCCGGGTTTCGGCGAACTGTTCCGCTGGCTCAGCTACCAGACGATCGGCACCTCGACGATCCAGTCGCGCGC
>JALDYH010000021.1:0-41025 GCA_032154175.1 Sphingopyxis sp.
GATACCAGCTTTTTATCGTGCTCGCCGCGACCGGCTATCTGATGGGCGTCACCGCGGCCAAGGAATACGCCGAGCCCGAATGGTATGTCGACCTGTGGCTGACGATCGTCTGGGTTGCCTATCTGGTCGTCTTCGTCGGGACGATCGTCAAGCGCCGCGAGCCGCATATCTATGTCGCGAACTGGTTTTACCTCAGCTTCATCGTCACCATCGCGATGCTCCACATCGTCAACAATCTGTCGATGCCCGCGAGCATCTTCGGGTCGAAGAGTTACGCAGCCTTTGCGGGCGTGCAGGATGCGCTGACGCAATGGTGGTACGGGCATAATGCGGTCGGCTTCTTCCTGACCGCGGGCTTCCTCGCGATGATGTATTATTTCGTGCCGAAGCAGGCAGAGCGGCCGGTGTACAGCTATCGCCTGTCGATCATCCACTTCTGGTCACTGATCTTCCTCTACATCTGGGCGGGGCCGCATCACCTCCATTATACCGCGCTGCCCGACTGGGCGCAGACGCTGGGCATGGTCTTTTCGGTGATCCTGTGGATGCCGAGCTGGGGCGGGATGATCAACGGGCTGATGACGCTCAACGGCGCGTGGGACAAGATCCGCACCGACCCGATCATCCGCATGATGGTGATGGCGCTCGCCTTCTACGGCATGAGCACTTTCGAAGGCCCGATGATGTCGATCAAATGGGTCAACTCGATGTCGCATTACACCGACTGGACGATCGGCCATGTCCATTCGGGCGCGCTCGGCTGGAACGGCATGATCACCTTCGCCTGCGTCTATTACCTCGTGCCGCGCCTGTGGGGCCGCGAGCGGCTCTACAGCCTGCGCATGGTCAACTGGCACTTCTGGCTCGCGACCGTCGGCATCGTTTTCTACGCCGCGTCGATGTGGGTCGCGGGCATCATGCAGGGCCTGATGTGGCGTGAGTATGGCGCCGACGGTTACCTCGTCTACAGCTTCGTCGAAAGCGTCGCCGCAATGCATCCGATGTACCTGATCCGCGCCGCTGGCGGGGCGATGTATCTCGCGGGCTTCCTGATCATGGTCTTCAACGTCTGGGCGACGCTTGGCGGCAAGGTCCGCGCCGAACGGCCGATGACCGAAACCCCCTACAACGCCGCGTCGGACCGTCCGCTCGCGCCCGTCCCCGCCGAATAAGGAGTCCGGACCATGGCCACCAAACCCGCCAAAAAGGGCTTCAGTCACAAGAAGATCGAGCGCAACGTCACGTTGCTCGGCGCGCTCGCGCTGCTCACGGTCACGATCGGCGGCATCGTCGAGATCGCGCCGCTCTTCTGGATCGACAACACGGTCGAGAAGGTCGAAGGGATGCGCCCCTACACGCCGCTCGAACTCGCCGGGCGCAACATCTACATGCGCGAGGGCTGCTATACCTGCCACAGCCAGATGATCCGTCCGTTCCGCGACGAGGTCGAACGCTATGGCCATTACAGCCTCGCGGCCGAGAGCATGTACGATCATCCGTTCCAATGGGGATCGAAGCGGACCGGACCCGACCTGGCGCGCGTCGGCGGCCGCTATTCGGACGAATGGCACAAGGCGCATCTGGTCGACCCGCGCAGCGTCGTGCCGGAATCGATCATGCCGCCCTACGCCTTCCTTGCGACCCGCGATTTGCAGACCGGCGACATGGCGAACGACCTGACCGCGCTCTACCGCGTCGGGGTGCCCTATACGAAGGCCGACATCGCAAAGGCGAACGAGGATCTCGCGGCACAGGTCGATCCCGCCGCCGGGCTCGACCTGCAAAAGCGCTACCCCAAGGCACAGGTCCGCGACTTCGATGGCGATCCCGACCGGCTGACCGAGATGGATGCGCTGATCGCCTATCTCCAGATGCTCGGTACCCTCGTCGATGTCGACAAGGCGGCGCCGCAGGAACGGGCTTCCGAAACCGAGGCCGCGCGATGACCTATAACGACCTCAGGCATTTTGCCGACAGCTGGGGGCTGCTCGCCATGACCCTGCTGTTCCTCACCCTCATCGCCTGGCCGTTCCGGCCGAGCGCCCGTGCGCGCAACGAAGAGGCCGCGAACATGATCTTCAAGGACGACGAGCATGGCTGATCTGAACCAGCGCATCGACGAAGCCACCGGCACCAGCACGGTCGGCCATGAATGGGACGGTATCGAGGAGCTCGACACGCCGATGCCGCGCTGGTGGCTGTGGACCTTCTACGCCACGATCGTCTGGGGGCTCGCCTATGTCGTGCTCTATCCGGCGTGGCCGCTCGTCAACAGCGCGACCGATGGCGTGCTCGGCTGGTCGAGCCGCGGCGACCTCGAAAAGGAAATGGCGGCCGATGCAAAACGCCGCGCGCCGACGGTGAATGCGATCGCCGCGACCGCGATCTCCGACCTGCCGGGCAAGCCCGAACTGATGCAGGCGGCGGTGCAGGGCGGCGGCGCGGCGTTCCGCGTCCATTGCGTCCAGTGCCACGGCGCGGGCGGTGCGGGGGTGAAGAACCTCTATCCCAGCCTGACCGACGACGACTGGCTGTGGGGCGGGGACCTCGCCGCCATCGAATATACGGTCACGCACGGGATCCGGAACCCCGATCACAAGGTGACGCGCACCAGCCTGATGCCCGCTTTCGGGCGCGACGGCATTCTCGACGCGGTACAGATCGGCGACGTCGTCAGCTATGTGCGGATGATCAGCCGTCAGGAAAAGGCCAGTGCATCGTCGGCGCGCGGCGCCACGCTGTTCGCGGACAATTGCGCGGTCTGCCACAGCGCGGGCGGTGAGGGCGGACGCCAGTTTGGCGCGCCGAAGTTGACCGATGCCATCTGGCTCTACGGCGGCGACCGCGACAGCCTGGCCGCGACGGTAAACCAGCCGCGCAATGGCGTGATGCCGCGCTGGGGTGGCCGGCTCGATCCCGTGACGATCAAGATGCTGTCGGCCTATGTCTATTCACTGGGCGGCGGCGAGAAGGGGCTTGCCCCGGTGGCCGAAGGCGCAGTCGAAGGGCAGGGAGCCGATGCCCAGCCCTGAAGACCTCTCCGGTCATTCCGCGCCGCTCTATGAAGCGCGGAAGGGCGTTTACCCGAAGGCGGTGAACGGCCCCTTCCGCCGCTTCAAATGGGCGATCATGGCGGTGACGCTGGCGATCTATTACGGGACGCCGTGGATCCGCTGGGATCGCGGCCCGTACGCGCCCGATCAGGCGGTGCTCGTCGACCTTGCGAACCGGCGTTTCTACATGTTCCAGATCGAAATCTGGCCGCATGAATTCTATTATGTCGCTGGCCTTCTGATCATGGCGGGGATCGGGCTGTTCCTCGTCACGAGTGCGGTCGGACGCGCCTGGTGCGGCTATGCCTGCCCGCAGACGGTGTGGACCGACCTGTTCCAGCATGTCGACCGGCTTGTCGATGGGGACCGCAATGCACAGGTCCGGCTGGCAAACGGGCCGTGGACGTTCGAAAAGATTGCAAAACGCGGTACCAAATATCTGATTTATCTCGCTATCGCTTTCTGGACCGGCGGCGCGTGGATCATGTATTTTGCCGACGCGCCGACGCTGACGGTGGATTTCTGGACCGGGCAGGCGGCGCTCGTCGCCTATGGCACCGTCGCCGTCCTCACCGCGACAACCTTGATCCTCGGCGGTTTCCTGCGCGAACAGGTGTGCGTCTATATGTGCCCCTGGCCGCGCATCCAGACCGCGATGATGGACGAAAAATCGTTGCTGGTGACGTACAAGGACTGGCGTGGCGAGCCGCGCGGCAGCGTCAAGAAGGCGATGGCCCATCCGGGTGCGTTCGGCGACTGCATCGACTGCAACCAGTGCGTCGCGGTCTGCCCGACGGGCATCGATATTCGCGAAGGGCCGCAGATCGGCTGCATCACCTGCGCGCTGTGCATCGACGCGTGCGACGGCGTGATGCAGCAGGTCGGACGGCCGCGCGGACTGATCGATTATTGCACGCTCGACGATGCGGCGACCGAGAAAGCGGGCGGCACCGGCCAGCCCGTTCTGAAGACGCTGACGCGGCCGCGCACGCTGATCTATTTCGGGGTGTGGATCGCGATCGGTGCCGCGATGCTCTTTTCGCTCGGGCAGCGTACCCGGCTCGACCTTGCCGTCCAGCATGAACGCAGCCCGCTCTACGTCCAGTTGTCCGACGGCCACATTCGCAACAATTACACGTTGAAGCTGCGCAACATGGAAACGCGCCCGCGCCGGGTCGCCGTGACCGTCAGCGGCCTCCCGGGCGCGGCGGTGTGGACCGAAGGTGGCGCGCGCGAGGGGGCAGGGCAGGCGATCACGCTGAGGCTGTCGCCCGACAGCGTCACGCGCCTCAAGCTGTTCATCGCGGCGCCGGGCGCGGGGCCTGCGCGGCAGGACTTCACGATCAGTACGCGCGGGCTCGACGGCGATCCGCGCGGCGACAGCGACATCATCCAGTTCGACCGGCCGGAGGCAGGACAATGACCGACAGGCGCAAACCCAAAGCCTTCACCGGCTGGCACATGACGGCGATTCTTGTTGCCTTCTTCGCGGTGGTGATCGCGGTGAATTTCACAATGGCGCGCTTCGCCATGTCGACCTTCGGCGGCAAGGTGGTCGAGAACAGCTACGTCGCGAGCCAGCATTACAACGAATGGCTGAAACGTGCGGACGCACAGAACCGGCTGGGGTGGGACACGCACATCACGCTCGACGCCAGACGGCACGTCGTACTGGCAATCCGCAAGGACGGCGCTTCGCTGGATGGTTTTCAGGCCTTCGCGACGGTCAATCACCCGGTTGGGCGCACCGCGCCTGTCGCGCTCGCTTTCGAGCCGGCGGCGGGCGGCGTGCTGCGCTCGGTCGAGCCGCTGGTGTTGGGGCGCTGGCGGCTCGACCTTATCGTTCGGCACGGTGCCGACGAAGCCCGCTATCGTAAGGATCTGCAATGACCGCCACCGTCCTCGTCGAGCGCGACTTCGCGGTGCCGGATATTCGTTGTGCCGGGTGTATCGCCAAGCTGGAGCAGGGATTGGTGCGCGACAGGCGCATCGCGGCGGCGCGCGTCAACTTCACCGAAAAGCGCGTGCATCTGTCGTATATGTCCGACACCGACATGCCCGACCTGATCGGCGCCTTTTCCAATCTGGGCTTCGAAGCGCATCCGATCGGCGACGGTCCCGGCGACGTCGATGCCGAGGCCGAGACCAGCCGCGAACTGCTCCGCGCGGTCGCGGTGTCGGGCTTTGCGATGATGAACATCATGCTGCTTTCGGTGTCGGTCTGGTCGGGTGCGGCGGGCGCGACGCGCGACCTGTTCCACTGGCTGTCGGCGGCGATCGCCTTGCCGACGGTCGTCTATGCCGGTCAGCCTTTCTTCCGCTCGGCCTGGCGCGCGCTCCGCCATGGCGGCACCAACATGGACGTGCCGATCAGCATCGGCGTCATGCTGGTTTGCGCGATCAGCCTGTATGAAACTGCGACGAGCGGGCCGCACGCCTATTTCGACGGTGCGGTGATGCTGCTCTTCTTCCTGCTTTGCGGTCGCTGGCTCGACAGCGTCATGCGCGACCGCGCACGCGGCGGGGTGACCGCGCTGTTGCGCAACATGGGCACGGGCGCGATGGTCGTGGGCGATGACGGCCGCAGCCGCTGGATCGACGCGACCGCGCTGGAACCTGCCATGACGATGCTCGTCGCGGCGGGCGAGCGGCTCGCGGCCGACGGTATTGTCGTCGGCGGCGACAGCCGGATCGACCTGTCGCTGCTGACGGGCGAGAGCGCGCCGCAGCGCGTCCAGCCCGACGACCGCGTTCACGCGGGAACGCTCAATCTCGACGCGCTGCTCCGCGTGCGTGTGACCGCCGCGGGCGCCGACACGGCGATCGCCGACATCGCGCGGTTGATGGGCGAAGCGGCGCAGGGCAAGTCGCGTTATGTCCGCATCGCCGACCGCGCGGCGCGGCTCTATGCGCCCGCAGTGCATTGCCTTGCGCTGATGGCCTTTGCGGGCTGGATGGTCGCGGGGGCGGGGTGGCATCACAGCCTGCTGATCGCCGCCGCGGTGCTGATCATCACCTGTCCGTGCGCGCTTGGCCTCGCGGTGCCCGCGGCGCAGATCGTGGCGGCGGGCGAGCTGATGCGCGCCGGGGTACTGATCAAGGACGGCTCGGCGCTCGAACGTCTCGCCGAAGTCGACCGCGCGCTTGTCGACAAAACGGGGACGCTGACACTGGGGCGCCCCGAAGCGATCGGGCTCGACCAGCTCGACAATAGGGTAAAGACGCTGGCTCTCGCACTGGCTCAGGCGAGCCGCCACCCGCTCAGCGAGGCTTTGACCCGCGGACTGCAGGCGATCGATATCCGGCCCGCCGCAGTGACGTCGATACGCGAGACCCCGGGCTTCGGTGTCGAGGGGCGCTGCCAGAGCGTTCTCGTCGCGCTTGGGCGACCACGACGCTACGACCTTGGCGATGCCATCGCGACCGAGGTTTCGATAGACGGCGAAAGCATTGCGACGATCCGCTTCGCCGACAGGCTGCGCCCCGACGCCGCCGAGGCGATCCATGCGTTGGCGAGCGAGGGGATCGACGCCATGATCCTGTCGGGTGACCGGGCCGAAGCCGTTGCGCCGGTTGCGCGTCAGCTTGGCCTGACCGCGCAGACCGGAATGAGCCCGCAGGAAAAGCTCGAAGCTATCGAACGGCAGGCCGCACAGGGCCACAAGGTGCTGATGATCGGCGACGGCCTCAACGACGGACCCGCGCTCGCCGCGGGGTATGCGTCGATAGCGCCGGGATCGGCGAGCGATGTCGGCAAGAATGCTGCCGACTGCATCTTCCTTGGCGACCGGATGATGCCGGTGGTGCAGACGGTGCGTATGGCGCGGCGGACGCAGGCGATCGTGCGGCAGAATTTCCTGCTCGCGATCGGCTATAACATCGTCGCGGTGCCGCTCGCCTTCCTCGGTTTCGTCACCCCGCTCGTCGCCGCGATCGCGATGTCGGGGTCGTCGCTGATCGTCGTCGGCAACGCGCTGCGGCTGAAAAGGGCGATCCGGTGAACGGGCTGATCTTCCTGATCCCGATCGCGCTCGGGCTGGGGTTGCTGGGTCTGGCGGCGTTTTTCTGGTCGCTCCGCAAGGGGCAGTTCGACGATCTCGACGGCGCGGCGCTGCGCATCTTCGTCGAGGAAGAAGAAGGCAGGGAGGCATGACCATGCGCCGTTTGCTTGCCGCGATGGGCGCCGCCGCGCTCATGCAGCCGCCGGTCGCGGCCGATGCGCGCATCCTGACCGTGACCTCGTGCGGCGGTGCGGCGCACTGGATGATCGTCCCCGGCGATCCCGCCGATCCCGACCAGCGCCGCGACTGTGCCAAGGCATGCCATGCCGTCACCGACCGGCGCAGCAAAGCGGGAGGGGGCAAAAAGGGCTGCTGCTGACGTCCGGACGTTGATCCCGGTCAATGTTGCGGTTCGGGCGCAGGCGTAGGAAGCGCTCATGTGGTCCTATCATCCCGATCTGCTAGCCAAGCCGGTGCCGCGCTACACCAGCTATCCCACCGCGATGGAATTTACCGAGGCGGTCGGCGCCGACGATTATGCGCTGGCGCTCGACCGCGTCGAGGCGGCGACGCCGGTCTCGCTCTATGTCCATATCCCCTTTTGCGAGCAGATCTGCTGGTATTGCGGTTGCAATACCGGCGCTGCGGGGCGCGCGCAGCGGCTGGCCGACTATCTGACGGCCCTGCGGGCGGAGATCGCGCTCGTCGCCAAGCGCCTCGGCGGGCGCGGGCGGGTCCAGCGCATCGCTTTCGGTGGCGGCAGTCCGAACGCCATCGCGCCGGTCGAGCTGGTGCGCCTGCTCGACCGCATCCTGACCGTCTTCGATGCACACCGGCCGGAGATTTCGATCGAACTCGACCCGCGCGGCTTTTCCGCCGAATGGGCGCTGGTGCTCGCGGCGGCACATGTCACGCGCGTCAGTCTGGGCGTCCAGACCTTCGCGCCGCATGTCCAGCAGGCGATCGGACGAATCCAGCCGTTGTCGCATATCGAGCGCGTCGTCGCCGCGCTGCGCCTTCGCGACATCGATGCGATCAACTTCGACCTGATGTATGGATTGCCGGGACAATCGCTGGCCGACCTCGACTCCACGCTGGATGAGGCGATCCGCCTGGCGCCAAGCCGGATCGCGCTGTTCGGCTACGCGCATCTTCCCGACATGATTCCGCGCCAGCGGCGGATCGACGCGACGAACCTTCCCGACCATCGGCTTCGCTTTGAACAGGCGGAACTTGGATACAGGCGCCTGACCGACGCGGGCTATGTGTCGGTGGGCTTTGATCATTTCGCGCTGCCCGGCGACCCTTTGGCCATCGCGGCTGGCAACAGGCGCGTGAATCGAAATTTCCAGGGCTTCACCGATGACATTGCTCCCGTTCTGCTCGGTTTCGGAGCCAGCGCGATCAGCCGTTTTCCCGATCTTCTCGTCCAGAACGAGAAGCGCGCCGGGCCGTATCGCAACTTGATCGGCGATGGATATCTGACGGCGGTACGCGGGGTTGCGATCGACGGTGCGCAGCAGATGCGGGCGAGGCATATTCGTGACCTTCTATGCAACCGGCGGACGCATGTCAGGACGAAAGGCAGAGCTGCCGTCCGCGACGCGATGGCGAGCTATGAGCGTCGCGGTGTCGTCGAATGGGATGGTGATGATCTGGTGATCCGCGACGAAGGCTTGCCATACGCGCGCCATGTCGCGGCGCAATTCGACAGTATCAGAGGCTCGATCTGATCGGCTGGATATGCCGCGGGTCCGCAACCGGCCCGAAACAATCGCAAGAAATGTCAAAACTCGTTGCAAGGCGCGCTAAAGCCATAGCGCACCTGCCGTCCTAGCTTTCATCCTCGACAGGGCTCGCAGAAGCCCCGGTTTTTGGGAGAAGGACTATGGCAGTTTTGCCTTTTGTGCGCGCCACGCTGGCTGTGCTCGCGGTTTCGACATCGACCCTCGCCTGGGCGCAGGAAGCGCCGCCGGCCGACACGGGCGCGAGCGACGGCGATATCGTCGTCACCGCGCAGCGCCGCGAACAGTCGCTGCTCGACGTGCCGCTCGCGGTCACCGCACTCGGCGGCGACACCTTGGCCGACCGCGGCATCACCAATTCGGCGCAGCTCGGCGATGCGGTTCCGAACCTCCAGATCAACAGCCCCTATGGCGACACGCAGCCGAACTTCTCGCTGCGCGGCATCGGGGTCGCTAACGAATATAACAGTAATCAGGCGTCGCCGGTCGGCGTCTATCTCGACGACGTCTATCTGGCGCCGCGCACCAGCCACGGCATGGGGCTTTTCGATCTCGACCGGATCGAAGTGCTGCGCGGGCCGCAGGGGACGTTGTTCGGGCGCAATACCACCGGCGGCGCGATCAACTTCATCACGAAAAAGCCCGATCTGTCGGGCACCAACGGCTATCTGCAGGTCGGCTACGCCAATTTCGACACCTTCTCCGCGCAGGGCGCCGCCGAGGCGACGCTCGCCGAGGATGTCGCGGGGCTCCGCCTCGCAGTGAATTATGCCAAGGGCGACGGGCAGATAAGGAATGTCTTTCCCGGCGGGCGCGATGCGGCCTCGGTCGATACGCTGCAGGGCCGCGCGTCGCTGCGCGTCAAACCCACCGAAACGCTCGACATCGTGCTGCGCGCCTACGCCGGGCGCGACCGCGGAACGCAGGCGGCGGTGCACGGCTTTGCGCCGGCGCGCGACGGGCTCGGCTTTTTCGAGACGAACGAGAACCGTATCGGCGAGAACCGCACCGACGCGTGGGGCTTTTCGGGCAATATCGCGCTCGAACTCAGCGATACGCTCAGCCTGACCTCGATCACCAGCTACGATGGCGGCAAGCAGGATCTCCAGCAGGCGGCCGACGGCGCGCCGATCGACTTGCTCGATATCAACTGGCGCTCGAACTATCGCCAGTTCAGTCAGGAATTGCGCGCCAATTACGACGGCGACGGGCTGACTTTCGTCGGCGGGCTCTTCTATGGCTGGGACCGCAATATCACCGACAACACCTTCAACCTGCCGCTGCCCCCGGCGGGCGGCTTCTTCCAGCATTACCGGCAGGTGCGCAAAAGCTATGCGGTGTTCGCGCAGGCCGATATCGATCTCGCCGACCGGCTCGTGCTGACGCTGGGCGCGCGCTATACCAAAGACAAGTCGCGCTACGACGACGCCTTCGCCTACCTCTTCGTCGGCGGGGTCGACGATCCGCAGACGCCGCTCGCGACGACCGTGCCCTGTCCGGGCGTCGCGGGTACCTGCCCCTATGATCCCGCCGCACGCTTCGCGCTCGCCGACACCAACAATGCGCTGACCGGCCGCGTGGCGCTCAGCTACACCTTTGCCGACGGCCCGCTCGTCTATGCGAGCTACAACCGCGGCTACCGTGCGGGGGCGGTCAACGGCGGCGGCTACACCTCGTCGAGCGGGATCGGCTATATCGAACCCGAGCGCGTCAACGCCTATGAAATCGGCATCAAGGGCCGCGCGGGCGGCCGCCTGCTGACCTACGCCGCCTCGGCTTTTTATTATGACTATTCGAACCAGCAGTTGCAAGACACGCGCGCCGGCCCCGTATCCTTCCTCGTCAACGCGCCTTCGTCCGAAGTCTATGGCCTCGAGTTCGAAACGACGCTGCGCCCGGTCGACGGCTTGCGCATCGACGCGTCGCTCGGCTGGCTGCATTCCAAATATAAGGAACTGACGCTACAGGGCGCCGACCTGTCGGGCAACAGCCTACCCTTCGCGCCGAAGCTCACCGCGCAGCTCGGCTTCGAGTGGGATGTCGTCGATCTCGCGGGCGGCACGATCACTTTCGCGCCGAACATGGCCTATTCGAGCCGCCAATATTTCTCGCCGTTCAACGAGATCGATGCGCCGGGCACGCCGCAGGTGAACAGCGAGTTGCAACAGGGCGCCAATGCCAAGGTCAATGCGTCGCTGAGCTGGTCGAACGACGCGCTGACGATCCGCGCGTTCGCGAACAATATCTTCGAGCGCAAGACCTACGGCTATGGCCTCGACCTGCGCGGTGCGGGCTTTCCGTACAACTTCCTCGTGCCGAGCGCGCCGCGCACCTACGGCGTATCCTTGCGTTACAGCTTCTGACGATGACCGACCTCAAGGATCCCGACCTTTATGTCGGCGGCATGCCTTATGCCGAACTCGCGGCCATGCGCGCCGCGGGTTCGGTCCACTGGAATCCCGAGAGCGACGGTACCGGATTCTGGGCGGTTCTGGGGTTCGACGATATCGTCACCGTGTCGCGGCAGGCCGACCTCTTCTCATCGGCGCACGAAAATGGCGGGCACCGCATCTTCAACGAGAATGAGGTCGGGCTGACGGGCGCAGGCGAATCCGCGATCGGTATCCCCTTCATCTCGCGCGATCCGCCGACGCACACCCAATATCGCAAGTTCGTAATGCCCGCGCTGTCGCCCGCGCGGCTCGAAGGCATCGAGGCGCGCATCGCCGAACGCGTCGAGCGACTCTTCGCCGATGTGCCGCTGAACGCGACGGTGAACATCCTCCCCCTCCTCACCGTCCCGCTGCCCTTGCTCACCCTCGCCGAGCTGCTCGGCGTGCCCGCCGAAATGTGGCAAGATCTCCATCGCTGGACCGACGCCTTCGTTGGCGAGGACGACCCCGACTTCCGCCAGTCACCCGAAGCGATGCAGGCGGTGATGGGTGAGTTCATCGGCTTCGCCTCCGCCTTGTTCGACGAACGCCGCGCCAACCCCGGCCCCGACATCGCGTCCTTGCTCGCGAATACGGAGATACACGGCCAGCCCGTCCCGCTCGGCGATTTCATCGGCAACCTCATCCTCGCGCTCGTCGGCGGGAACGAGACGACGCGCAACTCGATCAACCACAGCCTGATCGCCTTCGCGAACAACCCCGATCAATGGGACGCCATCCGCGCCGACCCCGGCCTGCTGCCGAACGCGGTGAAGGAAATGGTCCGCTACGCCAGCCCGGTGATCCATATGCGCCGCACCGCGACGCGCGACACCGAACTCGGCGGCCAGCAAATCCGCCAGGGCGACAAGGTCGTCGTCTTCTACCCCGCGGGCAACCGCGATCCGTCGGTCTTTCCCGATCCCGACGCCTTCGACATCGTACGCCCGATCCGCCAGCATCTTGCCTTTGGCGCCGGCACGCACGTCTGCGTCGGCTCGCGCCTCGCCGAAATGCAATTGCGACTCGCCTTTGCGCAGATGGCGCGTCATGTTCGCCGGATAGAGATATTGGGAGAGCCGAGCCGCGTGCGGTCGAACTTCATCAACGGCTTCAAGCGGCTCGATGTCAGGCTGATAGCGTGAAACAGGAAGATAGCTGGCAGAACAAGGAGATCATCTGTGACGTCCTCGGCCGCGCGCCCGACGTCGAGATGGGATCGATCGGCGATGGCTGGTCGCTCTGCCGCTGGCGCCAGTTCGTCGGGACCTACACGCTTCCCGCGCTGCCGCAGCCGATCTTCACCGTCCATGTCGCGGGCAAGCCGCAGGTCAAGACGTGGGACCGCGACGGCTGGACCGAAACCAGCTCGATCCCCGGCTGCGCGACGATCGTCCCCGCGGGCATGCCGACTGGCTGGCTCGTCGACGGCGAGCTCGATGTGGTAACGCTGTCGATGTCGTCGGATGTGCTTGCGGGCCAGCCGCACGCCGAACAGTTCAACAAGATGCGCTTCGCTTTCGCCGACCCGCTCGGCGTCGCGCTGACGCGCCAGATCCTGTCCGAACTCTATGCGCCGCAGGCCGAGGAACGCACCGCCTATGTCGCGGCGATGGTCAATGCGCTGAAGGCGCATATCCTCTCTGGCCCGCCCGCGCACGGCAATCCGACCGAAATCCCGGTCTCCGATTTCTCGGCCTATCGCCTCCACAAGATCATGAACGCCGTGCTCGCCAATCCCGCCGAGGAACATAGCCTCGAGGCGATGGCATCGGTTGCCGGGGTCACGCCGTCGCATTTCTGCCGCCTGTTCAAGAAGGCGACGGGCATTTCGCCGCACCAATATGTGATGAAGGCGCGGCTCGACCGCGCGCAGCAGATGCTCGTCCAGACCGACCTCAGCCTCGCCGCCTTGTCCGAGGCGACAGGCTTCACCAGCCAGAGCCATTTCAGCCGCGCTTTCCGCGCGTGGTTCGGCATGGCGCCGAGCGACTATCGCCAGCAGGAACGGCGCGGGCTTCACTGAACGGCACAATGAACAGCCCTGTCTCGTCATTCCGGCGAAGGCCGGAATCTCGACGGTGGCGCAAAACGCAACGAAGAGATCCCGGCCTTCGCCGGGATGACGGAGGTGAGGGATGACTGAGACACAGGCCGCTGTAGTTCGGGAGCCCGGCGGCGATTTCACGATCGAGACGATCGAGGTCGAGGCGCCGCGTGCGGGCGAAGTGCGCGTGCGCATCGCGGGCGTCGGACTTTGCCACACCGACCTGATCTTCCGCGACCAGTTCGCGCCCTTCGCGTTGCCCGGCGTGCTCGGCCATGAGGGCGCGGGGGTGATCGAGGCCGTCGGCGAGGGCGTCGAGGGCCTCGCCGTCGGCGACGAAGTCGTCATCGGTTTCTCTAGCTGCGGTGCCTGCCCGCGCTGCGACGAGCATCTGCCGAGCTATTGCCAGAGCTTCGTGCCGCTGAACTACGCCGGGATGCGGCTCGACGACGGGTCGACCGCTTATGCCAAAGGCGACGAACGCGTCACCTCGCACTTCTTCGGTCAATCCTCCTTCTCGGCGCTGACCGTCACCCGCGCGCGCAATGTCGTGAAGGTCGACACGTCGAAGGTTGCGCTCGAACTGCTCGGTCCCCTGGGCTGCGGTTTCCAGACCGGCGCGGGCGGGGTGATGAACTCGCTCGCCTGCACGGCGGGATCGAGCATTGCGATCTTCGGCGGCGGCCCCGTCGGCCTTGCGGCGGTGATGGGTGCGGTCATCCAGGGCTGCTCGACGATCATCCTTGTCGAGCCGATCGCCGCGCGGCGCGACATCGCGAAAGATCTCGGCGCGACGCATGTCATTGATCCCGCGGACGCCGGCAACCTCGCCGAAGCGCTGCGCGGGATTGTGCCCGCGGGCCTCGACTTCGCCTTCGACACCAGCGGCGTCGTGTCCGTGATCGAAGCTGGCCTCGCCGCGCTCGGCAGCCACGGCGCAATCGGCCTTGTGGGCGTGCCGTCGAAGGCCGACGCGGCGATCAGCGTCAATATCGCCGCGCTGATGACCCCCGGCCACCGCATCATCGGGATCATCGAGGGCGACAGCGACCCGCAGACCTTCATCCCCGAACTGATCGCGCATCACGCCGCGGGACGTTTCCCCTTCGACAAGCTCATCCAGACCTTCCCGCTCGCCGAGATCAACGCGGCGCTGGGCGCGCAGGCGCGGGGCGAGTGCATCAAGGTCGTGCTGATACCCTGAGGAGACGGACCATGGATTTCGACCGCGACTACAAGATGCTGATCGGCGGCAAGCTCGACGGCGGCAGCGCTCGCTTCGACGTGCTCAACCCTGCGACTGAGCAGGTTGTCGGACGGGTTCCCGATGCTACGCCGGGCGATCTGGACCGCGCCATCGCCGCCGCGCGCGCCGCGTTTCCCGGTTGGGCCGCGACCCCGATCGCCGAACGCAAGGCGGCGCTCAACGCGATGGGGCAGGCGGTGCTCGCCCACGCCGATGCGTTCAAGCGCCTGCTCACTGCCGAGCAGGGCAAGCCGCATGCCGAGGCCGAGGGCGAGGTCATGGGCGCCGGCTACTGGCTTATGGGCGCCGCCAGCCTCGACATGCCGGTGACGGTCAACGAAGATAGCCCCGAACGCTACAGCGAGACGCGCCACGTCCCGCTCGGCGTCGTCGGCGCGATCGCGCCGTGGAATTTCCCGCTGCTGCTCGCGATGTTCAAGGTCGGACCCGCACTGCTTGCGGGGAACACGATGGTCCTCAAACCCTCGCCCTTCACCCCGCTCACGACCCTGAAATTCGGCGAGCTGGTCAAGGACATCCTGCCGCCCGGCGTGCTCAACATCGTCACCGGCGGCGACGCGCTCGGCCCGTGGATGACGAGCCATAAGGGCTTCGACAAGATCAGCTTCACCGGATCGACCGCGACCGGGCGGCGCGTGATGGAATCGGCGGCGCCGACGCTCAAGCGCGTGACGCTCGAACTCGGCGGCAACGACGCCGCGATCGTGATGCCCGACGTCGATGTCGAAAAGGTCGCCGAAGAGCTGTTCTGGGCCGCGTTCCGCAACAACGGCCAGATCTGCATCGCGACCAAGCGCATGTATGTTCACAAGGACATCTACGAGCCGCTGAAGCAGGCGCTCGTCGCCTATGCGAAGACGGTGAAGGTCGGCGACGGGTCCGAACAGGGCACGCAGATCGGCCCGATCAACAACGAAGCGCAATACCGGCGCGTGCTCGACCTGATCGCGGACGCAAAGGACAAGGGCTATACATTTCTTGTCGGCGGCGAGGCAGCCGATGTGCCCGGCTATTTCATCCCCGTCACCATCCTCGACAATCCGCCCGAGGACAGCCGCATCGTACAGGAAGAGCAATTCGGCCCCGTCCTGCCGCTGATCAAGTTCGACGATTATGGCGACGTCATCGCGCGCGCCAATGCGACCGATTATGGTCTCGGCGGCTCGGTTTGGGGGCAGGATGAGGACAAGGCGTTCGAGATTGCGCAGCGCATCGCGAGCGGCACCGTCTGGGTCAATGAAACCCAGCATCTTTCCCCTACTGCGGCATTCGGTGGAATGAAACAGTCGGGCGTCGGGGTCGAGGGCGGGCTCGAAGGCCTGCTGGAATATACCAATGCTCAGACGATCGTCCGGCGCAGGCTTGCCAGCGCTACTTCCTAGTTTCGGGATTTGGGGTCTGCTTTCGATGAAAGCGGCCGAGCTCCCGCTGCGGCACTATGCTGGTCGGGCCTCTTTGGCGGCATTGCGAAAGGCGGTGATGGCCGCGAAAACCGAAGGATCCGCCGGCTGCAATATCCCGGCGTTCGTCAGCGCTGCCGCCTTTGCGGCGCCGAGCGTAAGCCAGCTATCCAGTATCTCTTCGGTCTGCTCGCCGCTGAGAGGTGCCGGCCGCGAAGGCGGTTCACCCGAATTGCGATGGACCGCGGACCGGGTCTCCGAAACGACAGGGTCGACGAGATGGGGATGGCGGTCGGTACGCAGCATGTCCCGTTCGCGGGAGTACGGGAAACCGGGAAGGTCGGCAACGCGGAGCATCGGGGCCGCCGCGACGCCGGCCGCCTGCAAAAGCCTCGCAGCCTCAGTTGCCGGTCGCGCACCTATCCATTGGTCGAGCGGGGTCCCGCTCAACAGCTCCTCAAGTGCCGGGGATGTCCTGTCGACGGTCGCGACGCACCATTCGTCATCGCCCTGGGCGCGCAGGACTTCCGCTGCCACCCCGTTTGAAGTTCCGTCGCGTTTCACAAGGAGGTCGGCAAACTGCGCAAGCATCACTTCGGCCTGCGAGACGGTGGCTGTGCCTCCCTGCCGGGTTCGCAGCCTGCGGATCAACAAGGCCGTGGCGCCGAGCGCGCTGATGCGGCCAGCAACATGGTCCGGATAAACTGTCACCGCATCGCTGAAGCTGTCCGGATCGCCTGCATAGCGCCACATCGCCGTCAGTCCGGTCGCGGCGCGGACGAGTGGCCCGTACCCAAGTCGTTTCGCCCAGGGACCGGTCTCGCCGAAAGCGGAACTGCTCGCGACAACGAGACGCGGGTTCGCTTGTGCAAGCACATCCATGCCGAGACCAAGAGATTCCATGGTGCCGGGCTTGAAATTCGACAGCAGCACGTCGGCCTCTCGTACCAGGTCCAGGAACAGTTCGCGCCCCTCGTCCTGACGCAGATCGAGGCCAAGGCTGCGCTTGTTCCGGTGCCCCGCCGCGAAACTCGCGGACAGGCCATAGGGCAGGTAGGATTGCCGCGAGCCGTCGGGGAAGGCGGCGCTTTCGATCTTCACGACATCGGCGCCGCCATCGGCAAACATGCGGCCCGCTTCGGCCCCGACGACGATCACGCCGAGGTCGAGGACCTTCAGCCCCTCGAACGGACGTGCGAGCGTTTCGGCGCCACAGCCCGGACCCGGCGCGTCGGTCGATGTGTCATTTGGACCCATGCGCATGCCGTCGATGGTGAGGATGCCGTTGGGCAGGATGCGGTGCGTGCCGTCGGCTAGAGCGACTTCGGTCAGGGCCCCGCGTTCGGCGACCTGCTCGCTCGCGGCAAACTCGTCGAAGCTGCGCAAGCCCGCGATCGGGACGCCGTGGGCCTGGCCTTCGGCTTCGAGGGTCGCACGGGTGCGCGGCGCGAAGAACGCGGCGAGTGCGGCCTGCAGTTCCGCCGACTGCTGGCGCGCACTGATCTTGGCAAATGCGGGATCCGCAAAGGCTTCGGGCTCGCCCATCCAGCGGAACATGCCTTGCCACTGGCGCGGCGCCAGCAGGCAGATGCGGACTTCACCGTCGGCGCAAGGAAAGATCGGATATTGCGTGCCCTTCGCGGGCCGGTCGCGCGAGAGCAGGTGGAGGGGACGGCCCATCGCCGCGCTGCCGTTGATTCCATAACCGGGATCGAGCGCCTGCATCGCACCGTCGAGCGCCGAATAGTCGATCTGATCGCCGCGCCCCGAGCGGAGCGCCTTGTAGCAGGCGGCGAGCACGACATAGGCGCCTTGGGCCGCCGCGCACTGCCACGCGAGCCGACCGGGCGGGAGCAGCGGCGCGCGGCCGCGGATACCCGAACGCGACAGACTGCCCGACAGCGCGTGGAGTACCGCGTCGCTGGCCTTCCAGTCGCTGAGACTGTTTCCGGTGCCGAAGGGGCTGACCTCCATCAGGACGAGCGCCGGGTTGGCGGCGGCCAGCCGGTCGTAATCGAGCCTGGCAGGAGGTGCGACGATGATGTCCGCGGCGCCCAGAGCGGCGTCGTCGACCGGCTGTGCGTGACAGATTTTGCCGACATTGGCAGCAATATCTGCTGCATCGCCAGTTACCGCCACGAACCGGTCGACGCGCGCGCCCAGCTCGGCAAGGTAGCGGG
Organism: Sphingopyxis sp.; assembly: GCA_032154175.1. GTDB lineage: Bacteria > Pseudomonadota > Alphaproteobacteria > Sphingomonadales > Sphingomonadaceae > Sphingopyxis. Next base: position 18,126 of record JALDYH010000021.1, read on the forward strand.
TGATCGGCGCGAGCGGGCCGTCGACCAGGTCGACGATACGCAGGCCCGTCAGCGGACGGTCGACGCTCATTGCGGATTGCGCGGGAATTGCGGCAGGTCGGCCGGGATATTCACCCAGGGCAGCGCCGACGACGTCCAGACATGGATGGATGGCGTGAACCGGCCCGGATCATCCGCGGTGCCCGCCTTGACGATCGCCACCTTGGGGGAGGCTGCCGACAGCGAGCGGATCGGCGAACCGCAGGTCGCGCAGAATTGCCGCAATACCGGCCGACCGCTTTCGGTGTCGGGGTCCTCCCATGTCGCGACGTCGCCGGTCATATGCATCGCATCGCCGCGCACGATGACGTTGACCGAAAAGGCGCTGCCCGACTGGCGGCGGCAGTTGCTGCAGTGGCACACCGCGACGGCGAGCGGATCGCCCGTCAGGCGGTAGCGGACAGCGCCGCAATTGCAGCCTCCGTGGACTTCGGACATCGCTTGTCTCCCGTTCTGCTTTTCGTGCTTGCGCTTTTATCTAACGTCATTAGTTTGTAAAGTCAGCAGGTGATAATCGAGCCGGCATCGACCGGCCGGGCAAATGTGGAGAGGCAGAATGAGCGACAATTTCGCGATGACGATCGACGGACGCGCGGTGACCACCGCTGCGACGATCGAGGTCCGCAATCCGGCAACTGGCGAGGTTTTCGCGACGGCGCCCGATGCCTCCGCCGCCGAACTCGACGCCGCGGTCGCCGCCGCGACGCGCGCCTTTCCGGCTTGGCGCGACACGCCGGTAGCGGACCGCAAGGCGTGCCTCGCCAAGGCGGCCGAGGCGATCGAGGCGCATGCCGACGAACTCGCTGCACTCTTCGTGAAGGAGCAGGGCCGTCCGCTTTCCGGCGCGAAGATGGAAATTCTCGGCGCGGCGATGTGGATGAAGGCGACGACGATGCTCGATATTCCCGTCGATGTCACCGAGGATTCGGACAGCCGGCGGATCGAGGTCCATCATGTGCCGCTCGGCGTTGTGTGCGGCATCGTGCCGTGGAATTTCCCCGTGCTGCTCGCCTCGTGGAAGATCGGACCCGCGCTGATGGCAGGTAATACGCTGGTGCTCAAGCCGTCGCCCTTCACGCCGCTCTGCACGCTACGGATTGGCGAGCTCGTCCGCGATATCTTCCCCGCAGGCGTGCTCAACATCGTCAGCGGCGGCGACGCGCTCGGCCCGCTGATGACCGCGCATCCGGGCTTTGCAAAGATCAGCTTCACCGGCTCGACCGCGACCGGACGCCGCGTGATGGAATCGGCGGCAAAGGATTTGAAGCGCATCACACTCGAGCTCGGCGGCAATGATGCGGCGATCGTGCTGCCCGATGTCGATATCGACGCGGTCGCAGCGCAACTGTTCGAAGGCGCGTTCCACAACACGGCGCAGGTTTGCGTTGCGACCAAGCGGCTCTATATCCACGCCGACATCTATGACCGGCTTCGCGACCGGCTGCATAGCCTCGCGAAGGAGCTGCCCGTCGGCGACGGGGCGGAACAGGGGAATCGGTACGGCCCCATCCAGAACGAACCGCAGTACTGCCGCGTGCTCGCCCTGCTCGACGACGCGCGCGCGCGCGGGCTGACCTTGCTCGAAGGCGGCTCGGTGCCCGATACGGGATATTTCGTTCCGCTGACACTCGTCGACAATCCGCCCGAAGACAGTCGCGTCGTCGTCGAGGAAGCCTTTGGCCCGGTGCTGCCGCTGCTCAAATTCACCGACATCGATGATGTCGTCGCGCGCGCGAACGACAGCGACTATGGCCTCGCGGGCGCGGTATGGTCGGGCGATGTCGAGGCGGCGACCGCGATCGCGCACCGGCTCGACACCGGCACCGTCTGGATCAACCAGAATCTCCAGTCGACGCCCTTCACCCCGCTCGCGGGCGCGAAGCAGTCGGGGTTCGGACAGGAAAATGGCGTTCCCGGCCTGCTCGAATTCACGCGGCCCAAGGCGATCTTCATTCCGAAAGCGGCCTGAGGCGATGCAGCTCGATCCCGCCGACGAAGCGTTTCGCAACGAAGTTCGTGCCTTTTTTGCGGCCGAGCTGACGCCGGAACTGTGGCGGGCGGGCAAGCTGATGACCAGCGTCTATGCCGATCATGCCTCGCAAATGGCGTGGCAGGCAAAGCTCCATGCGAAGGGCTGGGCAGCTCCCGCCTGGCCGGTCGAGCATGGCGGCTGCGACTGGAGCGTGGTGCAGCATCATATCTTCGCCAGCGAGCGCGTGCGCGCGGGCGCGCCGCCGGTGTCGCCGATGGGGATCAGGATGTGCGGCCCCGCGATCATCGGTTTCGGTACCGATGCGCAGAAGGATTTTTTCCTGCCGCGCATGCTGAGCGGCGAGCATTTCTGGTGTCAGGGCTATTCGGAGCCCGGCGCGGGATCGGACCTTGCGGCGCTCCAGATGAAGGCGGTGCGCGACGGTGACGACCTGATCTGTACCGGCACGAAAATCTGGACGACGCACGCCCATGTCGCGAACTGGATATTTTGCCTCGTCCGCACCACGAAGAGCGAACGCAAGCAGCAGGGGATCACCTTCCTGCTGATCGACATGACCTCGCCGGGGATCGAGGTGCGCCCGATCGTGATGGCGTCGGGCGAGCATATCCAGAACCAGATCTTCTTCGACAATGTCCGCGTTCCGGTCGCCAACGTGCTGGGCGAAATCGACAATGGCTGGACGGTCGCCAAATATCTGCTCGAGTTCGAACGCGGCGGCAGCGCCTATGCGCCCGAGATCGAGGTCGGGCTCGATGAACTGACCCGGCAGGTCGCGGCGCAGCCCGAAGGGCCCCGTCGCGCGCTGATCGAGACGCGGATCGCCGAGGCACGCATCCGCTGCGACATCCTCGCGCGGCTCGAAAGCGATATCCTCTCGCGGCTGTCGGCGGGGGCGCCAGCGGGCAGCGATGCGTCGATGATGAAAATCCTTGGCACCGAATTGCAGCAGCGCGTGACCGAGCTTGCGCTCGACGCGGCCGGGCCGCTGGCGCGTGCTTTTCAGCCCGGTGTGGCGATGCCGGGCGGCCCGATCCCGGGACATGATCCCGACGATTATTGCAGCGGCGAAATCTGGCAGGCGATTGCGCCGCTCCATTATCTCAACGAACGCGCGTCGAGCATCTATGCCGGGACCAACGAGATCCAGCGGGGGATATTGGCCAAGGCGGAACTGCGGATTTAAGCGAGAGCCATATAACGCGCCAGATGTTCGTCGCGCGTACCGAACTCGCTTTCGATCACGGTCAACCGCTTGAACAACGCCGACACCGGCAATTCCTCGGTCATGCCCATCCCGCCGTGCAACTGCACCGCATTCTGGCCGACGAAGCGGCCTGCGTCGGCGATGGTGACCTTCGCTGTGCTGATCGCCTTCGCACGATCCGGCGGCGCAAGGTCGAGCGCATCGGCTGCAAGTGCTGCCGCTGCGGCGGCGCGTTTCGCCTCGATATGCATATCCACGAGCCGGTGCTGCACGACCTGAAAGCTCGAAATGGCCTTCCCGAACTGCGCGCGCTGGACGCAATAGTCGCGTGTATCGGTGACGAGCCGCGCCATGATTGCCGACGCTTCGGTGGCGATTGCGGCCGCACCGAGGTCGAGCATTTCGGCGATATCCTCGGCTTCGACGGAAAGGCGCGCGTCGCCCGGCACCGTTACGTCGTCGAGCAGCAGGTCGGCGGCGCGGCGGCCGTCGATCGTCGGATAGGCCTTCATCGCGAGTGCTGCGCGCGGCACCAGAAAGGCGGCGGGGCCATCGTCGGTCCGGGCCGTGACGATCACCGCATCGGCCTCGGCCGCGCCGATCGTCAGCAGCTTGCCGCCCGACAGGCGCCAGCCCGCGGCGTCGATCCCGGCGCGTGCCGGCTCGCGGTCGTCGAACGGCGCGAAAGCGAGTTTCGCTTCGCCCGCCGCGACGCGCGGTAGCCAGTGCGCGGCGACGCCGCCGCCTGCGCGGTCGAGCAATGTGCCGGCAAGCAGCGTGCTTTCCAGATAGGGCAGGGCGACCGCGCGCGGGCCGAGCACTTCGAGGACCGCGAAGCCATCGCGCGGTGCCAGGCCGAGCCCGCCATGCGCCTCGGCAAACGGCAGGCCGAGCACCCCGGCATCGGCGAGCACCCGCCAGCCGTCGTCGCCCGGCTTCATCCGGTCGAACCGCGCCCCGAGCGCCTCTTTCAATTCCATATCCATGTCAGGCCGCTTTTCCGTTCGGCGCATCGCGCAGGATGATGTCGGCGGCGCGCCAGGCCATCGCCATCGTCGGGCCATTGGTATTGCCCGAAGGGATTGCCGGCATGATCGACGTGTCGATCACGCGTATGCCCTCGACCCCGCGCACGCGAAGCGCCGGATCGACGACCGAGGCGGCGTCCTTGCCCATCCGGCAACTGCCGACGGCATGATAGCCGCAGGTGCCGAACCGGTCATAGGCGTCCAGGATTTCGGCATCGCTGGCAAAAGCGGGGCCGGGCAAGGTTTCCTCTGCGATCATGCCCGCCAGCGGGGCCTGCCTGGCATAATCGCGCATCACGCGGACCGCGCCGATCATCGCGGCACGATCCTCGTCATTGGCTCGGTAATTGGGTTTGAAGCTCGCCGCGACATCGGGGTCGCGCATCGCGATATGGATGCTGCCGCGCGAGGTCGGGCGCAGCGGATAGATCACTGCGTTCATGCCGGGATGCTTTTCGAGCTGGGTGCGCTGCGTTGCCATGTCGAAACTGAAGGGCGCGATCAGCATCTGCGCGTCGGGGCGGTTCAGGCCCGGGCGCGTCTTGAACCAGCCGCCGATTTCATAGGCCGCGGCCGACATCGGCCCGTCGCCGGTCAGATAATATTTGAGCGTCGCAAGCAGCAGCCGCCAGCCGCCGAACACGCGGTTCTGCGACAGCGCCGCCTTGGTTAGCTTCCATTGCATGATGATGCCGCGATGCTCGATCAGCCCTTCGCCGACTTGCGCGTTATGATGGACGAGGGGAATCCCGAGCGCCGCAAGCCGGTCCCGGTCGCCGATGCCCGACCGTTCGAGAATCGCCGGGCTTGCCATCGCGCCGCCGGAGATGATCACCTCGTGCGCGGCGTCGATCGTCGCGCGGACGCCGTTGTGCAGCACCTCGACACCGACCGCGCGCGTTCCGTCGAAGATCACGCGGTCGACAGTGCGATCGGTCAGGATCGCGAGGTTGGGGCGCTTCTCGGCCGGCCGCAGAAAGGCTTGCGCGGCACTCTGGCGCTTGCCCCTGAATATGGTGCGCGGCGCATAGCCGATCGCGACCTGATCGTCGGGCGCGTTGACGTCCGGCTTGTTCGTCCAGCCCATGGCGACGCCTGCCGCGACCTGCGCGTCCGAAATCGGTAGCCGCTGCGTTGGCATCGAAATCCTCATCGGCCCGGCGTCGCCGCGCGTTTCGTCCGCGCCAAGCTCGTGATTCTCGAACGCGCGATACGCCGCGCCGATATGCGCCCAACTCCAGTCGTCGCTCGACTGTTCGGCGATCGCATCGAAATCGGCGGGCTGGCCGCGCACATACATCATCCCGTTGACCGACGACGACCCGCCGAGCACGCGCCCGCGCACCCACGCCTCGGACTGGCCCGCGGTCGATTCCTCGGGCTCGCTCATATGCACCCACAGATGCTTCGGGTCCTGCATCACCTTGGCGAGTCCCTTGGGCATCGAAATGAAGGGATGCCGGTCGCGCGGCCCCGCCTCGATCAGCGCGACCCGGATCGCCGGATTCTCCGACAGCCGATAGGCGAGGACACACCCTGCTGCGCCGGCGCCGCAGATGATATAGTCGAAGCGCATCCTCATTTTCCCTCGATTTCGGCCGCTTTTGCAGCACTCTCGATCTCTTCATAAAAAACTATTGTCATTAGGTAAAGGGTCGAATAGGCTGAAGCCAACGATAAGGAGAGGATCTGCAATATGAGTGAAGTTGCAGAAGTTGCACGCCCTGCCCGCAAGGTCACGACACTGGCCCGGCTCACCGCGAGCCAGATCGAGGCCATCCGCAAGATTCCGGCCGAGAAGGACGCGGTCGTGGTCCCGTTCGGCGCGACGCGGCCCAATGCGATCTTCACCGGGCAGGAACGTTTTGATCTCGAACAGGAAAAAATCTTTCGCCGCTATCCCGTGCCCGTGACCGTGTCGGCGCTGCTCGAACCCGGCAGCATCGTGGCGAACGACAGCTATGGTTTTCCGATGCTCGTCTCGCGCACCCGCGACGGCACGATCAAGGCGTTCGTCAACGCATGCCAGCACAAGGGATCGAAGCTGCTCGAGGATTGCGCCGTCCACAAGCAGGGCCGCATAACCTGTCCCTATCATGCCTGGACGTACGGCATCGACGGCAAGCTGATCGGCGTGTCGCGCAGCGAAGCGTTCCAGGATTTCGACAAGAGCCAGCGCGGTCTCGCCGAACTGGAGGCGCGCGAATGGGGCGGCATTGTCTATGTGCAGTTGAACCGCGACGTCCCCGCCGACTGGTCGCAGCTCTCGCAGCAGGTGGCCGACGATTTCGACGCGATCGGTATCCCGTCGGCGCATGTCTATGGCCGCAAGACCTTCGACCTCAACGCCAACTGGAAGGTCGTGCTCGAACCCTTCCTCGAAGGCTATCATGTCCAGCGGCTCCACGCCGCGTCGATCGGCGACAAGTTTCAGGATGCGCCGAACATCGTCGACATGTTCGGGCCGAACATCCGGCAGGTGTCGGGGCGCATCGGCTATGTCCCCGAAATGCTCGACGAGGATCCGTCGGCGAACGTCCACAAGCTCGTCACCCACGCCTATACAGCGTTTCCCAACTGCGTCGTGGTGACGAGCCAATATTATACCAGCGTGATGCTTCTGGTTCCGCGCGGTCCGGATCGCACGACGGTCGAATATTTCATGCTGACCCCCGAAGCGGCTTCGACCCCCAAGGCCGAGGAAGTGTTCGCGCGCTCCTACGAACTGATCCTCGGGGTCTTCGGCGGCGAGGATTTTCGCGCGGCCGAAATCAGCCAGCAGGGATTGAATGCGGGCGTCCCAGGGGAAACCGTCTATTGCGGGCTCGAGACAAATATCGTGCGCTATTATGAAGCGATCGAAGCGCTTCTGTGATTGTTGAACCGGCGACAGACCGGATGGAGAGGGACTGAATGGCGCAGACTTTGTCCAGCGCGTTGGCCTGGTGGGCGCGGATGCGGCCCGAGCAACCCGCCGTGGTGCTCGGCGGCGACCGGCTGAGCTATGGCGATTACAAGGCCTGGTCGGATCGCGTGGCTGCGATGCTCGAAGCCGACGGACTCCAGCCCGGCGACCGCGTCGCAATCTGTTCGACGAACAGTCTCGCCTATTGTGCGCTCTTGATGGGGATCATCCGCGCGGGCGGGATCGTCAATCCGGTCAATTTTCGCTTCACGCCGCGCGAGATCCGCGAATTGTGCGAGACGACCGAGCCGCGCTTCGCCTTCGCTGCTCCCGATTTCGAAGCCAATGTCGCGGCGGCGGGGCTGACGTCGCGGCCGATGGCCGAGATCGAGGCGCTGCGGCACGGTGCGACCGCGAATGCGGTACATGATCCGCAACCCGACGCACCGGTGGTGATCATCGCAACCAGCGGCTCGACCGCAAAGCCCAAGGGTGTCGTTTTTACCAACCGCTCGATGACGGCCTACGCCGCCTGCTGGTCGCTCGAGGAGACATCCTCATCGCCCGGCGCGCGCGTGATCAGCCTCGCGCCGCTCAACACCTCGGCGGGCTTCGTCCAGCTCATCCATTACACGACGCAGGGCTGCACCATCTTCATGGAGCCCGCCTTCGTTCCCGACGCGATCCTGCAATTGCTGCAGGACGAGAAGATCAACTGCTTCGGCGCGGTCCCGACCTTTTTCGAGGCGATTGCGCGTTGTCCGGGTTTCGCCGACGCCGACCTGTCGTCGATCCGCCTCGCGACCGCGGGCGGCGCGCGCGTCAGCCGGCAGCTTCTCGATGCCTGGAAAGCCAAGGGCATCACGATCCGCCAGATTTATGGCCAGACCGAGATCGGCGGCAATGTCACGATGATGCCCGAACATCTCGCGATGGACGAGCCCGAGAAATGTGGCTGGGGCGGGATCTTCATGGCCGTCCGCGTCGTCCGCCCCGACGGCGGCGATTGCGACCCGGGCGAACCGGGCGAGATCGTGGTGCGCTCGCCGGGGATGATGCAGGGCTATTGGCGCAACCCCGAAGAAACCGCGAGGGCGATCCGCGACGGCTGGCTCTGGTCGGGCGACATTGGCACGCTCGACGAACGCGGCCTGCTGACCTTCGTCGACCGGATGAAGGATCTGATCATTTCGGGCGGGCTCAATATTTCGGCCGCCGAGGTTGAGCGCGTGGTGTGCGAATTCCCGGGCGTCGTCGAGGCGTTGGCGATTGCTGCGCCCGACGAGAAATTCGGCGAGACGCCCTTCGTCGTTTACCACGGCGCCGCCGAGGTCGATGTCGCGGCGTTGATCGACCACTGCAACGTCAACCTCTCGAACTACAAGGTGCCGCGCTACGTCGCCTTCTCGGCCGACCCTTTGCCGCGCCTCGCCACGGGCAAGCTCTCGAAGCCCGCGGTTCGCGAAATCTATGCCCGCGCGCATGAAACGATGGAGCGCGTCCGCTGATGCGCCAGGAGAAAAGCCTATGAACGCGCCCTTGGCCGTCGACGCCGCTGTGCCGCCGCATATCCCGCCGCACCTCGTCTTCGATTTTGACATCTACGCCGACCCGCGCATCGGCGAGGATGTTCAGGGGACCTATGCCGCCGCCCTCGCGGATGCACCCGACATTTTCTGGACAAGGCTCAACGGCGGGCACTGGATCGTCAAAAGCTTCGACGCGATCAGCAAGATCGTGCTCGACCCCGAACATTTTTCGGTGCGCGAGATGCAGATCCCGCGCGTCGAAAATCCGCCCTTCTTCATCCCGCTCAGCCTCGATCCGCCCGAAAATCTGCCATACCGCAAGGCGATGATGCCGATGTTCGGGCCGAACGCGATCAAGGCGCTCGAACCGCGGATCCGCGAATGGGCGGTCGAGCTGGTCGACGCCGTGGCCGCGAAGGGCGCCTGCGATTTTCAGGCGGACGTGTCGAAGCTGTTCCCGGTCAGCGTATTCATGGAACTGATGGGCATGGATCTGTCGCGGCTTCAGGATTTCCGCCACCTTGCCGAAGCCTTTTTCTCGGCGCAGAACGACGAGGCAGAGATGGGACGGCTCAGCGCCGCGATCCTCGGCGAAATGAAGGCGCTGATCGAGGAGAAGAGGGCCGCGCCCGACGACAAGCTGATGTCGCATTTCATCCACGTCGACGTCGATGGCCGGACGATGAGCGACGACGAAATCCTCGCGATGAGCTTCGTACTCTTCCTCGGCGGCATGGACACGGTGACGAACGTTACGGGCTTCGCTTTCCAGCAACTCGCGCAAATGCCCGATGTGCAGGCGCGGCTCGCTGCCAACCCGTCGCTGATTCCTGCCTTTGCCGACGAAGCGGTGCGGCTTTACGGTGTCGTCAATACGCCGCGGCTGGTGGTTCGGGATCAGACGATCGACGAGGCGCAGTTTCGCGAGGGCGAGATGGTTCTGAACATCCTGTGTCTCGGCAGCCGCGACCCCGCAAAATTCGATGCGCCGAACATCTTCGACCTCGACCGCAGGAAGACGGCGCATCTGACCTTTTCCTCGGGACCGCATTTATGTGTCGGCCACGTCCTCGGCCGCGCCGAACTGCGCATCCTGACGGAGGAATGGGTCAAGCGCATCCCCGCGTTCCGCGCAACGCCGGGCGAGCGGCACGCGTTCCGCATCGGCACGGTGATGGCGCTCGAAACGCTGCCGCTCGAGTGGACGGTGGCGGCCTGACCATGCATGCAAATGACGGCGCCGACGCGCCCTACTGGAACGGATTGGCAGAAGGCCGGCTATCGCTCCCGCGCTGCGGGGGCTGCGGCGACTGGCTGTGGCCGGCGGTCAGCCGTTGCGGCGCCTGCGGCAGCGAACGGATCGAATGGATCGAGCGCGCGATGGCGGGCACGATATTCTCGTGGACGCGCACCTGGCATCGCTTCGGCTTCACCGAAAGCCTCGAACTGCCGTTCGTGTCGATCGTTGCGACGATCGATGATTGCGGCATCCGTCTGCTCGGGCGCCTCGACGATCCCGACCAGATCGACCCGGTGATCGGCGAGACGATCGCGGGGCGGATCGGTGCCACCCGTGTCGGAGACCGCGATATTCCCACTATCATCTGGAGCCGTGGCTGATGCATCCGCTTTACGGAACCACCGCCGTCGCGGGTATCGGCATGCGCCAGTACAAGCGCGGCGCATCCCCGTTGCCCGAGCAGGGCGTGCTCGTCGAAGCCATTCTGGCCGCCTGCGCCGATGCGGGTTTCGATCCGGCCGACGTGGATGGCTTCGTCTCGTACGGCGACGACAAGAACGAGCCCGTACGGCTGATGCCGGCGCTCGGTACACGCGAGCTGAAATGGTCGAGTGTCGTGTGGGGCGGCGGCGGCGGCGGCATCGCGGGTGCGTTCGGGCTTGCCGCGGCGGCGATCCTCTCGGGGCAGGCGAGCGCCGTTGTCGTTTTCCGCGCGCTTGTCGAGGGATCGAGCGGGCGCCTGTCGGCGGCGGTTATGGCGCACCATCTCAACGACCATATGCTCGCCGCCGGAATCGTCGCGCCGGCGCAGGTGTGTGCGATCCGCGCCAACCGCATGTACGAACATCATGGCGTGCCTCGATCGGTCGCCGAGGATCTCGTACGCGCCTCCTATTATCACGGTGCACGCAACCCCGAAGCGGTCGCTTACGGCGAGGATCTCGATGTCGGGGCGTTCCGTGACGCGCGTTGGATCGCGGAGCCTTTCCGGCTGTTCGATTGCAGCCGCGAGAACGACGGGGCGGCTGCCTTCCTGATGGTATCGGCCGAACGCGCGCGCGATCTCAAGAAGCCGCCGGTCTATCTCCTCGGCTGTGCGAACGGCGCCGAAAAGGGATGGGGCGACCTGCTCGAGAATGACGACGAGCAACTCTATCCGACCGCAGGCTTCCGTTCGATCGCGCGGCGGCTCTATGCCGAAACGGGCCTGACGCCAGCCGATATCGACGTTGTGCAACTCTATGAGAATTTCAGCGCGCAGGGCGTGGCCTCGCTGATCGATCATGGTTTTTGCACCTATGAGAATGTCACCGAGGTCGTGCGGTTCGACAATCTGGTCGCGCCGACGGGCAAGCTGCCGATCAACACCGGCGGCGGCAATTTTGCGCAAGGCTTCATCCACGGTATCGGCACCGCCTATGAAGCAGTGAAGCAATTGCGCGGAGAATCGGCGAATCCGGTGCCCGATGCGAAGATCTGCCTGCTCGCGGGCGGTCCCGGCGCGCCGACCGTCAGTTCAGCGATCTTCGGGAACGAGGCGCCCTAGTCGAGCGGCTGGCCGATGCTGTTCGATTCCACGCGCTGGCGCACGCCGACAAGGAAGAGGCGCAGCGATTCCACGAACAATTGTTCGTCGTCGAATGGGTTGTCCTCGATCGCTTTCGCAAGGCTCGGATATTTCTCGCCATCAACGGGCGGCATCGGGTCGATCCCGCGCGCGCGCGCCGATGCCTCGAACAGCGCGGCGCCATAGGTATATTTCTCGACCGCATCGATCACCGTCATCTTGATCGGCGTCGGATAGGGTTCCTCGGATGCCGCGCGGTTATAGGCGGCGAGCAGCATATGGCGCGGGAAATAGCGCAGGATGAGCGGCGCGGCGCTGGGATGCTTGAGCAATGTCTGGCGCGTCGCGACGCAGCGCGCGATGATCTGTTCCTCGAACGACTGACCGGTCGCGCTCACTGCCGGCATCTTGACCAGCATGATGCGCGCGACTTCCTGCAGCAGCTCCGACTTGTCCTTGAAATGATGATAGAGCGATGGCGGGCGCACGCCGAGCTTCTTGGCGACCAATCCCAGGCTGAGCGCCTCCAGGCCATGTTCGTCGATGACGGCAAGTGCCGCTTCGGCGGCATTGCTGCGTGAGATCAATGGTTTCGAAGGTCGTGCCAAAAGGATTTTCCCCTGTTTGCGCCGCTCATGGCAGCAGAGGCGCGCGAGTGCCAGCCTAAATGCGTTCGGTTTACATCACCGCAGCATCAACCCGCCGTCGACGACGAGGCTCTGCCCGGTAATATAGGATGCCTGCGCCGAGGCCAGAAACAGCGTAGCGGCGGCAACCTCGGACGGGGTGCCGAAGCGCCGCGCCGGGATCGCGCGCAGCGTGTTGCCCGCCTTGCGCTCGTCGGACCGAACACCCGCCGTCATGCGTGTCTCGATAAATCCGGGTGCCACCAGATTGACGCGAACGCCGTCGCGGGCCCATTGGTCGGCGACCGCACGGGTGAAGCCCAGCAGGCCCGCCTTGCTCGCGGTATAGGCCGGCGCCGCGCCGATCGCGATGAAGCTGGCGCACGAGCCGACATTGACGATCGTGCCGCCGCGATCGCGCAAAATCGGGTGGAAGAGATAGCAAAGCTCGGCGGCGGCGTTGAGGTTGACCTCGATCACCCGGCCATAGCCCTCCATCGAATATTCGTCGGCGTGCGACTGGCCGGCATTGTTGACCAGAACATCGACCGGTCCCGCCGCTTCCACAAGCGCGGCGCGGTCGGCGGGCTGGTCGAGGCGGGACCGGAGATAGGTGAAGCGCGAGAGATCGTCCGCATAGTCGCTGGCATTGGCCCGCGTTCCGCTGATGATCACTTCGGCGCCGCTGTCGGCAAAGGCTTCGGCGATACCGAGCCCGATGCCCTGCGTGCCACCGGTGACGAGCACGCGCTTTCCCTGAAAATCGAACTGAATCATCGAAGCTCTCCCGATACTATAAATCTATTGACGTTAGATAACGTGAAGCACATTCTTTTGGCAAGCAGGAGAGGAGAATGATGGCGGCGGACTTGCAACGCAGCATTTTTGTCGCGCGTGATGGTGTCCGGTTGGTCGCCGATCGCGGCGGCGGTGCGGAGGCGCCGGCGGTGATCATGCTGCACGGGGGTGGACAGACACGTCATAGCTGGAGCCGCGGCGTGGGGCGGCTGCTTGCCGAGGGCTTTCAGGTAATCAATTATGACGCGCGCGGACATGGCGAGAGCGATTGGTCGCCCGAGGGTGCGTATCAGCTCGCCGACCGCGCCGATGATCTGGCGACGATCGTTGCCGGTCTCGGGGTGCCGTTCGTCCTCGTCGGGGCATCGCTGGGCGGGGCGACATCGATCGTCGCGATCGATCGCGGGCTTCGCCCTGCGGGTCTCATGCTCGTCGATATCGTGCCCGACCCCGATCCCCGCGGGATCGATCGCATCGTGTCGTTCATGCGCGGCTATCCCGACGGCTTTGCGACCATCGATGAGGCGGTCGATGCGGTTGCCGCCTATAACCCGCAACGCAAGGCTTCACCCGATGGGGCCGGGATGATGAAGAATCTGCGGCAGGGCGCCGACGGACGGCTGCGCTGGCATTGGGATCCGCGGATTCTCGAGGATGCGCCCGCGCATCACCATGCCATTGTCCGGCAGGCGGCGCTTGCGCTGGCGGCGCTTCCCGATCTCCCGGTGATTCTCGTCCGCGGGCTTTCCAGCGATGTCGTCAGCGATGCGGGAATCGCGGCTTTCCGGCGCATGCTGCCGCGGCTCGAATTGCTCGACGTCGCGGGCGCGGGGCATATGGTTGCGGGCGATCGCAATGATGCGTTCAACGACGGGGTGGTCGCATTTTCTCAGCGCATGCTGGGCATCAGCGTATGACAGATATCGCTATAAAATATCTTTAAATCAATGATTTGATGAGAGTTTTCAAAAACCTTACGCCGTTAATTTTAGCGATTGACTTTAAATCTAATGGTAATAGGTTATTGCTCAAGGTCGCAGATGACGGCCTGCTTTTTTTGGAGAGGACCCGTCATGGAACGCCGTGCTTCGTTTCGCGCCATTCGCTACGCCTGCCTTGCTTCGGTCATTGCCGCTGCGGGGGCTGCGTTTCCGGTGCATGCCCAGACCGCCGCAGCCGACACAGCTCCGGTCGCGGACGACACAGCATCGGCACCTGCCGACGGTGAAATCATCGTCACGGCACGCCGGCGCGACGAGCGCCTGATCGACGCGCCCGTTGCGATCACCGCGCTTGGCGGCGCCGCACTCGACAATTATGCGGTGACCGATTTCAGCGACATGGCCTCGCTCGTTCCGACGATGGTGGCGGGGAAGGCCGCCTCGGGCTCGTCCGCCAGCATCTTCCTGCGCGGTGTCGGTTCGACCGCACTCAGTGCCGGCTTCGACCAGTCGGTATCCTTCGTCGTCGACGGTATGCCGATGAGCCGTGGCCGCGAGATCGGCCTCAGCCAGTACGACGTGCAGCGCGTCGAGGTGCTGAAGGGACCGCAGGCGCTCTTCTTCGGCAAGAATGCGACCGGCGGCCTGATTTCGGTCACCACCAACAGCCCGAAAGATGTTTTCGAAGCAGGATTCAAGGCAGGCTATGGCTTCGAGGCGAAAGAGAAATATGGCGAAGGCTATATTTCGGGGCCACTCGCCGACGGCCTGCGCGCCCGCCTTGCCTTTCGCGTGTCGGACAGCGAAGGCGCCTTCACGAACAGCGCCGCGGCGACCTATCTCGATCCGCTCGGCATGGAACGGCATCGCAACAGCAAATATCGCGGAGGTGGCCGGACCTATAGCGGCCGGGCGACGCTCGAATGGGACGCGACCGACAATCTGACCTTCCAGATCAAGACCGGCTATACCGATCAGAAGGATGGCGGCCCGACCGACATTCTCGAACGCATCTGCGGCGGCGGGCGCACGACGCCCTTCTCACCCGATCCCTTCGGCTCGGGCACCGGCATCCCGCCGAGCCCGAATGCCGATTGCGCGATCGACGGCCGGTCGGACAGTTCGACGTTGCCGGCCGCGGTGGCAGACGCGAATTACCGTTATGCCGGCGACGGCCATATGTATTCGCGGCTGAAGTCGGGATACGGCATTCTCACCGCGACGCTCGAAAGCGACGTGTTCGACGTCACGTCGATCACATCCTATTATCGTTTCAAGCAGACCGATCTCAACAATGTGTCGGGCGAAGCCTATCCGGCGAGCTTCTCGCAGCTTGCCGACTATCGGCAGACGTCGGAAGAGCTTCGTTTCCAGTCGAAATGGGACGGCGCGGTCAACGTGCTGTTCGGTCTCTTCGCGTCGAGCAACAAGTTCATCTTCAACACCGACGCCTATATCTTCCCGGTCCCGATCAGCCCGGTGACCGACACCTATGTCACCTTCAAGCGCGACAACGGGTTCAAGGGCAGTTCGATGTCGGCATTCGGCGAAGTCACCGCCAATCTGACGGACTCGATCGAACTCGCCGGCGGCGCACGCTGGAGCTATGAATCGCGCGACAGCTATCAGGCATCCTTGCCCGCGCATCTTGCCTTCGCCGGATCCTTCCCGTCGGGGTTGCGCGTCGATGACCGCTACAGGGAAAACGATCTCTCGCCGCAGGTGACGTTGCGTTACAAACCGTCGCGCGACCTGACCTTCTACGCTGCGTACAAGGAAGGCTTCAAATCGGGCGGCTTTAATATCTCGCAGACGCTGACGGCGGGCATGACGCCCGAACAGCGCGTTGCGGCCGGCGAATATGGTGCCGAACGCGCGCGCGGCGGGGAGGTCGGTGCGCGCGCCATCCTGATGGGCGGCGCACTGTCGCTCAACGCCACCGCCTATTATTACGACTATCTCGACCTGCAGGTGCAGAATTTCGACCCTGTGACCATCGGGCAGGTCGTCGCGAACGCGGGCACGCTGCGCGTCAAGGGGATCGAGGGCGATTTCAACTGGCGCTCGGGCGGCTTTTCGCTGCGCGGCGCGGCGGCGTTCAACGATGCGGCGTACAAGGATTATATCGGCCAATGCTATGGCGGCCAGACGGTTGCGGCGGGATGTAACCTGCTCGCGCCCGCACCCGGAGCGGCCTTCACCAGCCAGGATTATGACGGCCGGACGCCGCCAAAGGCGCCGCGCTTCGCCGGACGGATCGGCGCGAGCTACGACATGCCGCTGACCGCGTCGGGCTGGACGCTGCAACTGTCGAGCGACGTCAGCTATACCGGCAAATATAATTTCACCGACACGCTGCGGCCCGACGGCGTGCAGAAGGCCTATACCAAGATCGATGCCGCCGTCCGCGTCAACGGACCCGACGATCGCTGGACCTTCGGGGTGATCGGCCGCAACCTGACGAACAAGCTGGTCGTCACCGCGGCAAACGACATTCCGTTCGCGGGCGGCACCGGAACCGGCACAGCCGGCCCGGGCGTGCTCGCCGACATGTCCGCTTTCGTCGACAATCCGCGCGAAATCTATGTCGAGGTCGGCTTCAAATTCTGACCGGTTCAAAGCCGACAGGAAGCTTCGCCGGACATGGCCCGTTATCGCCATGTCCGGCGAAGGCGGTCAGCGCTGCAATTTGGCCGGCGTGCCGGGTTTCACCATCTGTGCGAGCCGCGCTGCGTCCCAGTTTGTGAGGCGGATGCAACCATGGCTCTCGGCGCGGCCGATGGATGCCGGCTCGCTCGTCCCGTGGATGCCGTAATGCGGCTTGTCGAGATCGAGCCAGGCGACGCCGACGGGGCTGTTCGGGCCGGGCTTTAGAAGCTGCGTATCCTTGCTGTCGCTCACATCCCAAAAGAGTTTGGGATTATAGTGGAAATCGGGATTGCGGCTGACCCCCTGGATTTTCCAGTCGCCGATGGGGAGCGGATCCTTGCTGCTCCCCATCGTTGCAGGGAATTGTGCGATAAGCTTGTCGCCGGACCCGAACACCTTGAGCACGCCTTCTGACTTGTCGACGACTACCCTTTCAGCCTGCGGTTGATCGGGAGCGACGCCGAGGCGTTGAAGGCTCTCGCTCCATCCACGCTCGTCGCGCGCTTCGGAAAGGCGCGGGGCGTTCGGGATATTGGGAACGCGGACCGCCTCGCCTGCGCCGACGGGCGTTTCGGGGGTGTTGAGCGAGATGATGAACTCGGGCGTGGTGTGGAAGCGTTCGGCGAGGGCCTCCATGAGCGTCTTGTAACCGAGCGCGGGGAGCTTCGCCTGCTCTGCCGCATCCTCCGGGAAATCCCGGACGAAGGGGCCGGCGGCAAAGGCTTTGGGAACAACAACGACGCGCGTCGCGGGAATGTCTTTCCATCGGTCGAGCTTCGCCTGTGTCGCCGCGTCCAGCTTGCCGGTGTCGGGCAGATCATGGGCCGACTGGAAACCGCGAAGAGCAGCAGCATAGGACCGGCCTTCGGTCCCGTCGATAACACCCGGCGAGAAGCCGATATGATCGAGGATCACCTGCGCCCTCAGCGCGGGCAACTCGGAGACGGCAGACGCCGTGGACCTGGCGTCGGTAAAATCGAGACTTTCGCCGACCGAAGGAGACGGGGAGGCCGCAGCCCGGTCTTCGGCCTTGCGATCGGGCGCCGCATCGCAGCCGGCGAGCAGCGCGGTAGCGACAAAATAGGCTGCAATTCTCAAACCTTGGTCCTCTTGACTCGGGTGCTTGATCAAACGAGCTGCGACAAGAAAGGATGCACCCTGCGCAGGCGGACGCGGGGAGGAAGAGGGGATATGGATCGTTACAGTCGAAGCGATGGGCCAGGATGTTCCCGGCCATCTTTACCGTCCCGTGAAGCCCGCATCGTCCACTGCAAGGCCGATCCGCAACGCAATTTGGTGGCGTTCGACCGGTCGGCTATGGCGCAATGATGAGCGACGTCCCGATCCTCTATAGCTTTCGCCGCTGTCCCTATGCGATGCGTGCGCGGATGGCGTTGCTGGTGAGCGGGATCGCCTATGCGCATCGCGAGGTGCTCCTTCGCGACAAGCCTGCCTCGATGCTGGCGGCGTCTCCCAAGGGAACGGTGCCGGTGCTCGTGCTGGCCGGCGGGATTGTGATCGACGAGAGCATCGATATCATGCGCTGGGCACTGGCGCGGCATGACCCCGAAGATTGGCTTGCGCGCACCGATGCGGCGTTGATCGCGGAGTTCGATGGCGTGTTCAAGCATCATCTCGACCGTTATAAATACGCCGAAAAATTTGATGCCGATCCTTTTGCGCATCGCGCGGCCGGGCTGGCGATCTTGGCGGAACTGGGCGCGCGGCTGGTGCACCGGGAATATCTTGGCGGACCGGAGAGGGGCTTCACCGACGTCGCGTTATTTCCCTTCGTGCGGCAGTTCGCGGGCGTCGATGTCGAATGGTTCGGGGTGCATGCGCCGCCAAGGGCGCAGAACTGGCTAGCAACACTGGTAGCGTCGGACTTGTTCGAGCGGACGATGACCCGGTTCACCCCCTGGGTTCCAGACCGGAATTGAGCAGGCGGTACCGCTACGTCGATCGGCCAATCCCGTGCCGGAGGCGGGAAGGAACCTGACCTGCCGTTCAATCCGCGCCCAGCGGCAGTTCGGTCGTCGCCTTGATTTCGGACAGCGCCACGGTCGAGTTGATTTCCTGTACCCCCGGCAATTTGCTCAGCTGGTCAAAGAAAAAGCGTTCATAGGCGTCGATGTCCTTTGCCACGACGCGCAGCATGAAATCGGTCGTGCCCATCAATACATAGGCGTCGAGCACCTCGGGGAATCCGCGGATCGCCGCGCTGAATTCGTCGAGATTGGCGCGGCCATGGGCGTTGAGCTTCACCTGTGCGAAGACATGGGCGTTGAGCCCGACCTTGCGCCGGTCGATGATCGCAACGCGCTTCTTGATGAAGCCTTCGCGTTCGAGGCGGTCGATGCGGCGCCAGCACGGCGACACCGACAGCCCGACGCGCTCGGCAATCTCTGCCGTCGTTTGATTCGCGTCGCGCTGCAATTCGCGGAGAATTTTTATCTCGAATGGATCAAGGTCGGTCATTTCTACCTAATAAGGCATATTTTTGGATTATTATATCCCATAAACGTCTTTGATTCACGATAATGCGAGCAAGATTGCCCGGGACGAAAATGCGACAATCGGCACTCAATCAAAGGAGAGTGTTTCATGGTCGTCCGTCTTGCCCGTCTGGCTCCGCCGCTCGAATGCGTGCGGCTCTATGATCTCGAAGCGGGACTCGATGGCTTCATTGCGATTCACTCGACGGCATTGGGGCCGGGTGCGGGCGGTTGCCGTCTGTGGTCCTATCCCGACATGAAGCAGGCGCTGGGCGATGCCGTGCGGCTCGCCGAAGGCATGAGTTACAAGAATGCGCTGGCCGGATTGCCGCTCGGCGGTGCGAAGGCGGTGCTGCGGCGTCCCGAGGGCGAATTCGATCGCGTCGCGCTGTTCCGCGCCTTCGGCCGGGCGGTCGAGGGGCTCGGTGGCCTGTATGTCACCGCCGAGGACGTCGGTACGTCGGTCGAGGACATGCAGGAGGTCGCCTCGGTCTCGCGCCATGTCGCCGGCCTGCCTGCGGCGCCGGGGCGAGCGGGCGGCGATCCGTCGCCGTGGACCGCGAAAGGCGTATTCGAATCGATGCAGGTTGCGGCCGGGTTCGCGCTGGGGCGGGGGCTCGATGGGCTCACCGTCGCAGTTCAGGGTACCGGCAACGTCGGTGCCGACCTCTGCCGGCGTCTCGCCGACGCCGGTGCGCGGCTGGTGATCGCCGACGTCAATCCGGCGCGCCGCGACCGGTTGCAGGCGGTCCACGGCGCCGATGTCGTCGACGTGTCGGAGATTGCGTCGGTCGATGCCGACATCTTCGCGCCATGCGCGCTCGGCGGTGCGCTCGACCGCGATACCGTCGGCAAGCTGAAGGCAAGGCTCGTCTGCGGCGCGGCGAACAACCAGCTTGCGACGCCCGACGTCGCTGCGCTGCTGCTCGATCGCGGCATCGTCTATGCGCCCGACTATGTCGTCAACGCGGGCGGCATCATCAACGTATCGGCCGAATATCTGGGCGAGGACGAGGGCGACGTCGAAGCGCGCGTCGCGGCGATTGCGCCGCGCGTCGCCGCACTGCTCGAGCGTGCCGCGCGCGAGGGGCGCTCGCCCGCGCTCGTCGCCGACGAGATGGCCGAAGAGGTCATCGCGGGCGCACAGCGCGAGGCGGCCTGATGCATCGCTTTCGCGTCGACGCCATCCTCGACCCGCAATCGCTGCCACGTGTCGCCAATTATTTCGCGCAGCGCGCGATCGTGCCGAGCGCGATGGCGATGCATGTCCTGCCCACGCATATGCGCATCGAAGTGACCGTTGCGGGGCTGGCGGCGGGGCAAGCCGCGATCATTGCGGCGAAGCTGCGCGAAGTGGTCGCGGTGACGGGCTCCGAACTGGAAGATCTCACCGCCGCGCTGGTAGCGGCCGCCTGATGGCGGCTCGCGGTGGATCGAGCCATTCCGGCTCTCCGGCCTGACCCGACCCGCAGCTTTTCTTTCGCTATCGCAACGAAGCACCTGCTTGCCTCGCCCGCACCCACGTGCAAGGGCCGCGCCGTAGCGGCGGCAGGAGATGAGAGCGATGCATTATGACGTTGTGATTGTGGGTGCGGGTCATGGCGGTGCGCAGGCGGCGGTGATGCTTCGCTCGCAGAAGTTCGAAGGCAGCATCGCGATCATCGGCGAAGAGCCCGAACTTCCATACGAACGCCCGCCCTTGTCGAAGGAATATTTTGCGGGCGAAAAGGAATTCGAACGCATCCAGCTGCGTCCCGCGAAATATTGGGACGAGCGCGAGGTGACGATGCTGCTCGGCAAGCGCGTCGCTTCGGTCGATCCCGCGTCGCACACTGTCACGACCGACGAGGGTGAGACGATCGGTTATGGCAAGCTCGTGTGGGCGACCGGCGGGCATCCGCGCATGCTGCCGATCCCCGGCGGCGATCTGCCGGGCGTGCAGGGCGTGCGCACGCGCGCCGACGCCGACGCGATGAAGGCGGCGTCGGAGACGGCCGGGCAGATCGTCGTGATCGGCGGCGGTTATATCGGGCTCGAGGCGGCGGCAGTGCTGAACAAGGCGGGCAAGAAGGTCGTTCTGCTCGAAGCACAGAACCGCGTGCTCGCGCGCGTTGCCGGCGAAGAGCTGTCGCGCTTCTACGAGAAGGAGCATCGCGATCACGGGGTCGAACTGCACCTTGGTGTCTGCGTCGATGCGATCGAGGGCGAGACCCGCGTCACCGGCGTGCGCCTGTCCGACGGCGAGGTCATTCCTGCGGACCTCGTCATCGTCGGCATCGGCATCGTTCCCGCGATCGAGCCGCTGATCGCTGCCGGTGCGGACTGCGCCAACGGCGTACGCGTCGACCGTCTGTGCAAGACGAGCCTGCCCGATATCTATGCGATCGGCGATTGTGCGGCGCATGCGAACGACTTCGCCGAAGGTGCCGAAATCCGCCTCGAATCGGTGCAGAACGCCAATGATCAGGCGAATGTCGTCGCCAAGGGCATCGTCGGCGACGAGGCGCCCTATCATGCGATCCCGTGGTTCTGGTCGAACCAGTATGACCTCAAGCTCCAGACCGCGGGCCTCTCGACCGGGCACGACCAGACGGTGCTGCGCGGCGACCCCGCGAACCGCAGCTTCTCGGTCGTCTACCTCAAGGCGGGCAAGGTGATCGCGCTCGACTGCGTCAATGCGACCAGGGATTATGTCCAGGGCCGCATGATCGTCACCGCCGGGCTGACGGCAACGGCGGAGCAGCTCGCCGACACCGATACCCCGCTCAAAGCGCTGCTCCCCGAATGACCGCTACCAGCTGATCGTCACACCGACGGTACCGCCGTAGCGCCGGCTGCGCGGGCCGTCGGCGTCGAAGCCATAATCGCCCTTCAGATGCACCGCGACGCTGTCGCCAAAGCGCGCGATCAGGCCGGCGCCCACCTCCGCTTCGGTCCGGCCGAGGTCGGTACGGATCGGATCGGTGCCGAAGCGCGTGGTCTGGTTGCCCGAAAAGCCGTGCCACAGGCTCGCGTGGAGATATGGCTGGAAGCCGCCATATGTGCCCTGCAGGCGCAAGCCCGCGCGCCCGGTGAGCACGTCGCCCTTGGCGAAATCGATCGTCGAGAAGGCGTCGGCACGGTCGTCGAGCTTGACCTGCTGCCACAATATCTGCGCCTGCGGTTCCAGCGTCCAGTTGGTCGACAATGCGAGGGGGTAGCCGGCTTCGAGCGAGGCGATCCAGCCCGTGCCGTTGACGTCGATCGCTTCGCCCGAACTGGCGGACGTCTCGCCGTCGAACCAGCTGTGCATGACCACGGCATCGACATACCAGCCGCTTTCGCCGACCAGCGTCGCATAGCCGGCAAGGCTTGTGGCCTTCACGTCGATCTGACCGACCGTCAGGTCGTCCCAGCCGAGCGCGCCGCCGCGGACGGTGCCGTCGGTCGACGAGCGCCCGACGAAGGCGCCGAGGCGGATATTCGTCCCGCCATCCTCGCCCCAGCCGGCGAAATCCTGCCCGATCTGGAACCCCGAGAGATCACCGTCGAGCGAAGGGGCGACGTCCCCGTCCCATTTGATCTCGCTATTTTCGGCGAACACGCGGCCCCAGGTGGCGGGCAGTACGCCGCCACCGCGTAGCAGCGCCTGTTCGCCGCGGCGTTCGTGGAAGGTACCGAGCGTCGCGGTGGCGAGGTGATGCGCGACAGGCACCGAGGCGACGAAGGCTGCAACCTCGGGTCGATAGAGCGGAATGACTTCGCCGGCCTCGGCGGTGGTCGGCGTCGCGCCGGGCGTCGGCGGCTCGACCGCGATCTCGGGGTCGGGCGAGGGCAGCGGCGCGGGCTCGGCCGGGGGCGCGGGACAGGTCGCGCACCTGGACCAGCACGCCGTACTCCCAGC
>JALDYH010000176.1:0-8277 GCA_032154175.1 Sphingopyxis sp.
TCGACCAGTGCCGGACAACCAAGTCAACTTAAACGATTGAATTTTGATTCGTCAATGGGGCAGGACCCTTTTTACGACGAAGATAATCTTTCGGCGGACAAGCCGGGGCTTATCCGCCGATGCCCGGGCCCGGACATGGCGCGTCCAACACGCTCCGGCGCTGCCCATATGTCGCATAGATGGCGAGACCGATCATGTTCCAGGCGAAGCACCACAGCAGCGTTTCGGGCGGGAGGCTCAGGAAGAGATAGAGGCAACCACCGATCGTTCCGAACCCGACCAGCCACACCGCGCGAACGCGGAACGGCCGGGGTATATCGGGCGCGCGGCGGCGAAGGACGAGCAGGCAGGTTCCGACCGCGATGAAAGCGATCAACGTACCCGCATTGGCGAGCGCGGCGACCTTTCCGATCGGGAGCAGTCCGGCGAGGACCGCGACGATCGCCGCGGTCAGCAGCGTGATGCGCGTGGGCGTGCCGCGCTTCGAAATATGCGCGAGCCGCTTCGGGAGAAAGCCGTCGCGGGCCATCGCGAGGAAAATCCGGCTTTGCCCGTAGAGAAAGGCAAGCAAGACCGTCGGCAGCGCCACGACGGCGGTCGTCGCCACGATTTGCGCGATACCGCCCTGCCCGATCGACCGCAGAATGAGCGCGAGCGGCTCGGGACTGTCGGCAAAGTGCGTGAACGATATTGCGCCGACCGCGGTAGCGGCGACAAGCATGTAGACAAGCGTGCAAACAGCCATCGAGCCGATGATCGCGATCGGCAGGTCGCGTGCCGGGCGCCTCGTCTCCTCTGCCGCCGTCGAAATCGCGTCGAAGCCGTAAAAGGCAAAGAAGATGATCGCGGCGGCCGCCATGACCCCGCGTTGCACGCCGTCGCTGCCGACATTTGCGGCATAGCCATAGGGCATGAACGGCTCGAGGTTCGCTGTATCGAAATAGGGCAAGGTATAGCCGACGAAGAGCAGCAGGGTCACGATCTTCACGACGACGAGCACCGAGTTGATGCGGGCACTCTCGCGCGTTCCGAGCAGCAGCAAGCCCGCGACCACCGCGATAATGGCAATGGCCGGAAGGTTGATCAGTCCGCCCAGTTCCGGGCCGCGCGTCAGCGCCTCGGGGAAACCGATCCCCATCAGGAGCGGCGACGCATAGCCCGACCAGCCCACCGCGACCGTCGAGACGACGAGCGAATATTCGAGGATCAAGCTCCAGCCGACGATCCATGCGAAGGCTTCGCCAAGGCCGGCGTAGGAATAGCTGTAAGCGCTGCCCGCCGCGGGCATCATTGCCGACAGCTCGGCATAGGCCAGCGCGGCGCACGCGCACACCGCACCGGCGATCGCGAACGACAGCAGCACTGCGGGGCCGGCGCGATCGACCCCGACGCCGATCAGGGTCAGGATGCCGGTGCCGATGATCGCGCCGACCCCCATCGCCATGAGCTGCGGCCACGACAGGCTCGGCGGCAGCGCGCCGGCGCTGCGTTCGCCGGCCGGCACGACGGGTTTACGGCGGGTCCAGTTATTCACGATGCGTCTCCCCATTGTCCGGCCCGATGGTTCGGGTCCGCCGCTCATCCGAATGCGTCAGTTCGACCTGTTCCGTCAGGGCTTTTCGTTCGGGAACAGCAGCAGCCAGTCGGCCTCGGCCTGGATGCGCGCGAAGAAGCTCCAGCTGTCGACGTTGATCGAGCGCTGCAGCCATGGCTTCGCCTTCTCGGGCTCGCCGCTCAGGATGTAATAATTGGCGAGACTGTATGCGGTCGAAGCCGCCACCCCGTCGGCGGTCGCGAAGGCGCGGCCGCTGTCCTTGTCGCTGAAGAAGCTGTCGGCGGCACGGTTGCCCTTGAACAGTTGCAGCCCGTCGAAATAGGTATCCGACCCGCCCTTCGGATGAACTTCGAACAGCGTCAGATCATAATCGTCGAGCAGTTTCTGCGCGGCACGAAGGTTCCCGCCGCGTGCAAGCGACAGATATTCCCAATAGCCGTTCGCCGTCCGCGCCTCGACGTCGTGCGTGAAGGCGGCCGCCTCCGCCGATTTGGCGAACCATTTCGCCGCATTGTCGAAATCATGCTTGCCGAAATAGGCCTGCCCGAGGTGGTAATAGAGATAATATTGCACGACGTCGGGGTCGCCCGGGAAATAGTCCGGGCCCGGCTTTTCGCGCTCGAGCGGCTGGTTCTCGTACAGCTTCGCGGCCTTCAGCCCCAGTTCGATCGACTTGTCGAACTCGCGCAGCGAGAAGTGGCGATGCGCGCGGTGACGGAGCAGCTTGCCCGAATTGGGGAAACGCTTCAGCGCCTGATCGTAAACCGCCGCCGACTCTTTGGTATAGCCCTGATAGAAGAGGATGCGACCGTACCAGGTCGCGCTATCGACGGTCATATTGCTGTCGAACGCCGCCTTGGCATCGCGCGCGGCGCGCTCCAGCGTCTCGACGGCGGCGACGTTCGCGTTGCGCGCCGGCGCCGTGTGCATCGGCTGGCCGAGCAACGATGTGCCCTGAAAGCTGCCTTCCTGCGCCGCCGCCGCGACCGGTGCGGCGATCAGCAGCAGGCCGGCCGATGCCAGCAACTTCAAATGCCTGGGGTTCATCATAAATCCTCTCCCAATTAATTATGTGTCTTCAATCGATGTCGAGATCGAACTTCACGCCCTGCGCGAGCGGCAGCGATGTCGAGTAATTCACCGTCGCGGTAACCCGGCGCATATAATTCTTCCAGCTGTCGGAACCCGATACGCGGCCGCCGCCGGTGACCTTCTCGCCGCCGAACGCGCCGCCGATTTCGGCACCGCTTGTTCCGATATTGACGTTGACGATGCCGCAATCGCTGCCCTGCGCCGACTGGAATTTCTCGGCCTCGCGCACGTCGCTGGTGAACACGCACGACGACAGGCCCTGCGGCACGCCGTTCTGGAGCGCGATCGCTTCATCGAAACCGGTGTAGGGCAGGACGTAGAGGATCGGCGCGAACGTCTCCTCGCGGACGATATCGCTCTGCGCCGGCATTTCGACGATCGCGGGGCGAACGTAGAAAGCGTCCGGCGAACCCTCGATACCGATCCGCTCGCCGCCATGGACGATCCCGCCTTCGCGCCGCGCCTGATCGAGCGCGCGCTGCATCGCGTCGAACGCGGCCTTGTCGATCAGCGGGCCGACGTGGGTGTCGTCATCAAGCGGGCTTCCGATGTTGAGACTGCCCACCGCGGCGGTCAGGCGCTTCACGAAATCGGCGCGAATATCCTCATGGACGATCAGGCGGCGCAGCGTCGTGCAGCGCTGGCCGCAGGTGCCCGTCGCGGCAAAGATCGTCCCGCGCAAGGCGAGCCCGACGTCGGCGCTCGGCGCGACGATCGCGGCATTGTTGCCTCCGAGTTCGAGGACCGGACGCCCGAAGCGGCGCTGGACGCGCACGCCGACATCCTGCCCCATGCGGACGCTGCCCGTCGCGCTGACGATCGCAATTCCGCGATGATCGGCGATGATGCCGCCGCATTCGGCATCGCCGATCGCGACTTGCACCAGATGGTCGGGGGCGAATTCATAGTCGGCCGCCGCTTTCTGAAGCAGCTTGCCGAAGGCGAGCGCCGTGAGCGGCGTCTTTTCCGACGGTTTCCATATCGCGCTGTCGCCGCAGACGATGGCGACCGTCGTGCCCCAGGCCCAAACCGCGGCTGGAAAGTTGAACGCCGAGATCAGGCCGAGCGTACCGAGCGGGTGCCAATATTCGGTCAGCCGGTGTTCGGCGCGTTCCGAGGCGATCGTCAGGCCGAAAAGCTGGCGCGACAGACCGACGGCATATTCGCATATGTCGATGACTTCCTGCACTTCGCCGCGCGCTTCGGTCAATATCTTGCCGTTTTCGATCGTCAGCAGGCGCGACAACTGCTCCTTATGCTCCCGGACGAGTTGGCCGTAGCGCCGGATGAGCTCGCCGCGGTGCGGTGCGGGCACCTGCTTCCATGCGAGGAAAGCGGTCCCGGCATTCGCTACCATCGCGTCCATGTCGGCCGCCCGGTGCATTTTCAGCGTCGCGAGCGCGGACCCGTCGATCGGCGAGAAGACATTCAGATCGGACCCGAGATCGTCGGCCAGCGACAGGCCGAGTTCGCCGAACAGGTCGGCAACGGCGCCGGCGAGGGTGCCCGGTGCCGGTCGGGCGGAGAGAGACGTGTCGATAGCGTTCATTTTTATGTCCGTAAAAAGCGTTGCAGGAGAATTTGTGGAAGCGGCGCGGTCAGGGGCGGTCTTTCCGGTCGTGAACGATGACCTTGCCGTCCTTGATGACGGTGGAGACATGCTCCATCACCGAAATGTCGCGATAGGGGTCGCCTTCGACCGCGATCATGTCGGCGAATTTGCCGAGTTCGATCGTTCCGAGATTGGCCGACTGGTCGAGGAGCGTCGCGGCATCGACGGTCGCCGACCGCAGCGCCGCCATGGGGGTCATCGGCCCCTGCTCGACCATGTGACGGAACTGCCGGGCATTCTGGCCGTGCGGCGAGACACCGGCGTCGGTGCCGAAGGCGATCTTCACCTTATGCTGGACTGCGAGCCGGATATTCCGCCCCGCGACGCGGCGCGCTTCGGCCATCTTCGCCTGCACTGCGGGACTGGCGTCGCTCTCTTTCCTTGAATCGAGCAGGCCGAGCGTCGGCACGAGCCAGGTGCCACGCTTTGCCATCAGCTTCGCGGTTTCCTCGTCGAGCCAGGTCCCATGCTCGATCGAATCGACCCCCGCGCGCACCGAGGCGGCGACGCCTTCGCCGCCGTGCGCGTGCGCCGCGACCTTGAGGCCGAGGCTGTGTGCGGTGGTGACGATCGACGTCAGTTCCTCGTCAGTCAGATGCTGGCCCAGCCCGCGCGCCTGCTGCGACATGATGCCCCCGGTCGAGGTGATCTTGATGAGGTCGGCGCCATATTTCGCCGCCTCGCGCACGCGCAGCGCGCATTCGACAGCGCCGGTGCAGGCGCCGGTATAGTCATAGGGAAATAGCGCTTCGGTCGTCTTGCGGTTGAGCCCCGACATGTCGCCATGGCCGCCGACGATCGACAGCGAGGTGCCCGACAGGAAGATGCGCGGGCCGACGACGGTGCCGTCGTTGATCGCATCGCGCAGCGCATGGATCGAATATCCGTCCGACCCGACGTCGCGCACCGTCGTGAACCCCGCCTCGAGCGTCTTTTTCGCATTGGAAAAGGCGAAGAGTGCGACATCCTCGGGCGTGTCGACCGCCGCCGACCATAGTTTCGTTTCGGGCGAGAAGCTGAAATGGACGTGCGTGTC
This sequence comes from Sphingopyxis sp., assembly GCA_032154175.1. Lineage (GTDB taxonomy): Bacteria > Pseudomonadota > Alphaproteobacteria > Sphingomonadales > Sphingomonadaceae > Sphingopyxis. The sequence continues at coordinate 5,296 of JALDYH010000176.1, forward strand.
GATCAGCCCGGGCAGCAGCGTCCGATCCCTGAGATCGATCGACCGCGCATCGGGGTGCTCGACATAGCCGGGCCGGATTTCCGCGACACGTCCATCCCGGACGACCACCGTGCTCGGCCCCAGCGGCTTTTCTCCCGGAATCGGAATGACCGCGCCGGCATGAATCACCAGAGGCTCGACGACATCCGCCCCTGCGGGCGCTGCGACCGCCATATTCGCCAGCGATACGCCGATCGCCAGTACCGACAATTTCCCCATGCCGCTCAAGCGAAATTCTCCCGCCGGCCCACGCCGCGAGGCCGCCCCTGCAGCACTCTCCGCTGGCATAGGAAGTTTTTGCTAGTTGGGCAATAAATTTTATGATAGGAAAATTCTATAAATTCTTATGCAGGCCGGAAATCAACGAATTCCCGGCCGGGGAAACGGGTCCAAGAGGAGGGAAAAATGTCGAAGTTCGTGTCACGTCTGCTGTTGTCGTCGGCTATCGCGTTCGCGATCGCACCGATGGCGCAAGCTCAAACCGCGCCGCCCGAAGAAGATGGCGCCGAGTCAAGCGAGGGCGGTAACGACATCGTCGTCATCGGTACACGCCGCAAGGATCGCTCGGTCGTCGACAGTTCGGTCGCGATCGACGTGATCTCGCCCGAACAGATCAACGCGACCGGCTATTCCGACGTCAACGACGCGCTGCGCACGCTGGTGCCCGCATTCAACGCCCAGCGCCTTCAGGGCAACGACGGCTCTTCCTTCGTGCGGCCGGTCACGCTGCGCGGATCGCCCGCCGACCATGTGCTCTTGCTGATGAACGGCAAGCGCCGGCACCGCGCCTCGATCGTGCAGATCGGCACCGGCCACGCGTCGACATCGGGCTCGCAGGGCCAGGATTTCAACGTCATCCCGCCGATCGCCCTGTCGAGCGTCGAAGTGCTGCGCGACGGCGCGTCGGCCCAATATGGTTCGGACGCGATCGCCGGCGTGATCAATATGGAGCTGAAAAAGGCCAAAAGCGGCGGCTCGATCATGGGGCAGGTCGGCGAATATTATCAGTCGGGCGGCCGCACCTATGACATTCAGGGCCACATCGCCGTTCCGGTTGGCGACAATGCCTATTTCAACCTTGCCGCCCAATATACCGATCAGGCGAAAGCCTATGCCAGGAAGGCCACCCACGCCGGCGCCGAAGCGCTGAAGGATCTTGGCGTCCCCGGCGTGCCCAAGCATCCCGAGGGCAATCTCGATCCGCGCTACATGGCCTTCAAGGGGGTCTGGAACGCCGGCATCGAACTCTCGGACGAGCTCGAACTCTATAGCTTCGGCAATTATATGACGGGCAAAAGCTCGGTCACCTTCGGCCTGCGCCAGCCCTTCACCGCCGGCGGCCTGAACGGTCACGGTACCTACGCCGATTCGGCGTTCGACCTCTCCCCGGCGCACCCGGAGGCGTTCAACCTTGCCGCCATCTACCCGGGTGGCTTCACGCCGGAATTCGAGGGCCATCTCGAAGATTTCAGCGCGTTGGTCGGTTTGCGCGATCAGGCCGGCCCGTTGACCTGGGATTTGTCGGCGCGTTACGGCACCAACACCGTCGATTATACGATCACCGGCACGATCAACGCCTCGATGGGCGTCAAATCGCCGACCGCGTTCAAACCAGGCTCGCTGACCCAGCGCGAAATCCAGTTCGATGCAGAAGTCTCCTATGAGCTGAGCGACAATATCCTGGCCTTCGCCGGCGCCAGCCATCGCAAGGAAACCTATGTCATCGGTCGCGGCGACGAAGCCAGCTACACCACCGGCCCGTTGCAGGACCTGCCCGCCGGCTCGAACGGCTTCCAGGGCTTTTCGCCCGAGTTCGCCGGCAGCTTCGATTCGAACAGCTACGCGGTGTTTGGCGAAATCGACGCCGACATCACGCCCTGGTGGAACCTGTCGGCCGCGGCCCGCTACGAAGACTATGACCAGTTCGGCGACAACTTCAGCTACAAGGCGGCCACCCGGTTCGAGCTGAGCGACGCCTTCGCCTTGCGCGGTTCGGTCAGCACCGGCTTCCGCGCTCCGGCCGCCGGTCAGGTGTTCGGCACCAGCCTCACTTCGCAGCTCGATGGCGTCGGCGGCTTCATCCTCGACGCCGTGCTGGTCCCGGGCTCGCCCGCCGCGCAGGTCTTCGGCTCGCAGGCGCTGACCCCCGAAACCTCGTTCAACATGTCGGCGGGCGTCGTCTTCACCGGCCTCGACGGCTTCCTCACCACGCTCGATTTCTACCAGATCGACGTCGACGATCGTCTGCTTCTCACCCCGTCGCGGGACACCACCGCCGCCGAGCGCGCCGCGCTGGCTGCGATCAACTTCCCCAATGGCGCCGACATCGAACAGGTGCGCTATTTCCAGAACGAGATGGACACGCGCGTCCGCGGCTTCGACCTCGTGAGCACCTATCGCCATAGCTGGTCGGACAATGCCTCGACCGATTTCAGTCTTGCCGTGAACTATAACGAGCAGCATCTGCGCGGCGCGCCGCCCCCGGGCTTCAGCCCCGCCATCGTCACCGAATTCGAACGCGGCACGCCGCGCTGGCGCGGCAATTTCTCGGCGACGACCAAGGTCGGCGATTTCGGCTTCATGGCGCGCGCCATCCACTATGGCGCCTGGCGCCGCCTCGATGGCGCGACCTTCCTGCCCCGCAAGGCGGTGACGCTGTTCGACGCCGAAGTGACCTGGTCGGGGATCCAGGATGTCGAGCTGAGCGTCGGCGCGCGCAACCTGTTCAACATCTTCCCGCCGGGCCGCGGCCCCGCCCGCGCCCGCGCCGGCCTGATCTATGACAACCACAGCGTATTCGGCGTTGCAGGCGGCTTCTATTATTTGAATGCCAAGTATAAATTCTGATCTCGTCTGTTCGGGATCGGCCTGTATTTCCGGTGGGCATATACGATATCGGCATAGCGGATATGCCAATATCGTAGCCTATCGGAAATTTGTGCC
>JALDYH010000177.1:0-8270 GCA_032154175.1 Sphingopyxis sp.
GGCAGGCGACGTGGGACGCCGAAATGGCGCCGTCGAGCTGGCACGGCGTCACCACGGTCGTGATGGGCAATTGCGGCGTCGGCTTCGCCCCCGCCAAGCCCGACCGCCACGACTGGCTGATTTCGCTGATGGAAGGGGTCGAGGACATCCCCGGCACCGCGCTGGCCGAGGGCATGTCGTGGGATTGGGAAACCTTTCCCGAATATATGGACGCGCTTGAGAAACTGCCGCGCACCGTCGATGTTGCGTGCCATGTCCCGCACGGCGCCGTGCGCGCCTATGTGCTCGGCGACCGTGAAAAGCCCGGCGCGATCCCGACCGACGCGGATATCGCCGAAATGTCACGGATCGTCGAAGAAGGCGTGCGCGCCGGCGCGCTCGGTTTCTCGACCAGCCGCACCGTGCTGCACAAGTCGATCGACGGCGAACTCGTCCCCGGCACCACCGCGACCGCAGAAGAACTGATCGCGATCGGCCGCGCGATGGGCCGCGTCGGCTATGGCGTGTTCGAAATGGCGAGCGACATGAAGCGCGAGTGGAACGAGTTCCAGTGGATGGGCGACCTCAGCCGCGAGACCGGGCTGCCGGTGACCTTCGCCGCGCTGCAGTCGATTGCCAAGGAACTGCCGCTGGAAGAGCAGATCTCGGAAATGCGGAAGCAGAATGCGACCGGCGCGAACATCGTCGCGCAGATCGCGCTGCGCGGCAACGGCATCATCATGGCGTGGCAGGGCACGGTGCATCCGTTCCGCTTCAAGCCCGCGTGGGACGAGATCATCGACTTGCCGTGGGAGCAGCAGCTCGCGAAGCTGAAGGACCCCGCGTTCAAGGCGCGGATGATCGAGGAGGAGAATGTCTGGCCCGAAAGCGATATTCTCGATTTCCTGAAGGTCGTCGCCCTCGGCTGGCCGGTCCATTTCGAGATGGACCCCGACTTCAATTACGAGCCGAAGATGGACGAGAGCATCATGGCGCGCGCCGCGGCGGCGGGCGTGGCGCCGTCCGAATATGCCTATGACCTCCTCATGAAGGACGACGGCAAGGGCTTCATCTATTTCCCGATTTTGAACTACCGCGACGGCAACCTCAATTTCCTCGAGGACCTGCAGGCGTCGGACGACACGGTGAACAGCCTGTCCGACGGCGGCGCGCATTGCGGCACGATCTGCGATGCGGCTTCGCCGACCTTCATGCTCCAGCATTGGGTGCGCGACCGCAAAGGCCATCGCATCGCGCTCGAGCATGCGGTGAAGCGCCAGTGCCGCGATACTGCCTTGCTCTACGGGCTCGAGGATCGCGGCGTGCTCGCGCCGGGCTATCTCGCCGATCTGAACGTGATCGACATGGGAAAGATCAAGCTCGGCAAGCCCTGGCTTGCATTCGACCTGCCGGCGGGCGGCAAGCGCCTGCTGCAAAAGGCCGATGGCTATGTCGCGACGGTCAAGTCGGGGATCGTGACGTTCAGGGATGGCGCGATGCAGGGGCCGACCCCGGGCGGCGTGATCCGCGGCCCGCAGCGCGTCGAAATGGCGATGGCGGCGGAGTGATCCGCCGCCGCGTCAGCGTGCGAGCAAATCCGAAGGCAGCGTCGGTTCGCTGACGATCCTTGCCATGCGCCGCCACATCTCGTCGCGGCCCGGCTTGCCGCGCTCGACCCAGGCGCGCACCATCGCCTCGCCGAGGCCGTAGTTGATTACATAGCTGCGATACTGGTCGGTGAAGCTCACCGATTGTTCGGCGCGTTGGGGCGAGACGAGCATATATTTTTGCGTCAGGGCGACCGCAGTCGGCCGGTCGATTTCGCCGTCGAGATATTGCTGCGCGATCGTCAGCCGCGCCCCCGACGCGCGCTTGATCGCCGCCAAGAGCTGCCAGTAGCGATCGTCGGACGGCACCGCGATCTCGGCAATCGGCATCAGGACGTCGCGTTCGGTATCGGCCTTGCTGCTTTCGGGAAAGGCGAGGTCGATGCCGTAATTGGCGCTGCCCTCGGCAATCAGGCTTTGCGGGCTGTAGAGCGGATAGACGCTGAATTCGGCCCAGCCGCGCTCTTTCACGAGCTTTTCCTCAAGCTTCATGTTGAGGAGGTGATGCCCCGGATAGCCCTCATGACACCCGAGATCGAGCGCGCGCGACAGGCGGATCGGCAGGTCGGTGTTGACCTGGATCAGGCTGTGGTAGCCGCCTTGGTAATAATTATAGCCGCTCCAGCTTTTCCCGGTGACGAACTCGAGACGAAAGCTTTCGCCGCCCGGCATCGGGATATGCGCCATACTCCGCCCGCGGCAGCGCGCGATCGCGGCGTCGAAGGTCTTTTGCAGCCGGTCCTTGGGGATGGTGAAAGCGTCGAGCCAGGCCTCGACGCGGTCCGCCAGCGCGCCTTCGCCGGGGACGAGCGTTTCGATCTTCGCCAGTTCGGAGTCGTAGCTTGCGAGCGGCTTCAACCGCGGGCGGACCCCGAACAGCCGTTCGGCCTCGTCGGCGAAGGCGAAGCGCGTGCCCTGCATCATCTGCAACCGCGTTTCGGCGGCGCGGAGCTGGGCGCGGAGGAAGGTTGCGCGCCGGCGTTCGAGCGGATCGGACAGGCGCCGCGCCGCCAGATCGAGCTGCGCCATCAGTTCGCGCGTTGCCGTCAGCAATACCGCCTTGTCGCGCGGCGCCGCTTCGGCAGCTTTCTGCAGTTCGGGCGGGCCGTAATAGGCGTCGATATAGCCCGGCTCGTGCGTCCCGATTTCGAGCGTCAGCCGCAGATAGGCGGCTGCAATCTCGTCGAGCGCCTTGGTTGAGGCCGGCGTGCGGCGCACGTCGAGGGTTGCAATGCCTGCCTTGGCGGCGGGCTGTTTCGTCTCGCTCGCGGCGCAGCCCGGCAAGGCGGCGATCAGCGACAGGGTGATGAAGTTGCGCATCAGTCCGCTATATCGCCGCTTTCGGAGGTGTCACGCACATCGCCGTCGGCGGCGATTTCGGCATCGGACTCGTTTTCGACCGCATCGTGCAGCGGATGGAGGGGGGCGAAGCGTAGCACCGCAAAGCCCACCAGCGCCGCCGCGAGCGAGCCCATCAGAATGCCGATTTTCGCTTCCTCGACCAGCAACGCGTCGCCCGGAAAGGCGAGGCCGCCGATGAACAGGCTCATGGTGAAGCCGATGCCGCACAGCATCGCGACGCCATAGATTTGCAGCCAGGTCGCTCCGCGCAGCTTGCCCGCGATGCCGAGTTTGACCGACAGCCACACGCTGCCTAAAATGCCGACCTGCTTGCCGAGGAACAGCCCCGCCGCGATGCCGAGCGGCAGCGGGGCAAAGATCTGGTCGATCCCGAGGCCGCGGACATCGACGCCGGCATTGGCGAAGCCGAACAACGGCACGATCGCAAAGGCGACCCATGGGTGGAGGCCATGTTCGAGCCGATGCAGCGGCGAGGTCTGGCTGTCGGGCGCGCCCGGCGTACGCTCGAACGGGATCGCCATCGCCGCGAGTACCCCGGCGATCGTCGCGTGGACGCCCGACAGCAGCATCGCATACCAGAGCAAGGCGAACATCATGAGGTAGAGCGGCAAGCTCTTCACGCGCAGGCGTCCCATCGCGAACATCAGGCCGAGGATGATGGCGGCCGCGCCGAGCGCGGTGAGGTTGATCTTCGCGGTATAGAAGAGCGCGATGATCGCCACCGCGCCCATGTCGTCGACGATCGCGACGGTGACGAGGAACAGCTTGAGCGAGGTCGGGGCGCGCTTGCCGAGCAGGGCGAGCACGCCCATCGCAAAGGCGATGTCGGTCGCCGCGGGGATGGCCCAGCCCTGCGCCAGCCCCGGCGTGCTGCCCGCAAAGAGCATGTAGAGCGCGGCCGGAACCGCCATGCCCGCAGCGGCGGCAATGAACGGCAGCCGCCGCCGGTCCCAGCTCGCGAGCCGCCCGTCGACGAACTCGCGCTTGATCTCGAGCCCGACGAGCAGGAAGAAAATCGCCATCAGCCCGTCGTTGATCCACAGATGGACGGTCATCGGACCGAGCTTGTCGGTGAGAACCGGCCCGGTCACGGCATGGATCGCATCGTGGTAAACTGTCCCGAACGACGAATTTGCGACAATCATCGCCAATATGGCTGCAAAAATCAGCAAAATCCCGCCGGCGCTTTCGCTCGCGAGAAAATCGCGCAATGCCGAACGGGGCGGAAAACTGCGGGTCATGGATTAGTTATTTCCTTACTTCGTCAGCGGATTTGACGATTAATCGGCGATATGGCGTCGACTTTACAAATCGGGCCTATTCACTAGCACTTAGATCGGGATGACATTAGGTCATCAAGGGGCGCGGGGCTAGCATATTGGGGCTGTCGACCGCATGGCTGGAATGGCTGGCGCTGGGGGCCGGTCATGAACTGATGCTGTTCGCATCGGTCGGCATATTGCTGATCGGCCTGGATGATCTGCTGTTCGACGCGCTCTGGCTGGGGACACGCCGCCGCGGTGGTCCGCCCGTTCCCGGCGCGCCGCCGATCGAGGGAAGCTTCGCGGTGTTCGTGCCCGCGTGGGATGAAGCCAATGTGCTGCCTGCGATGCTGCACCGAACGCTCGCCGCGTGGGAGGGGCAGGATTTCATCCTCTACGTCGGCTGTTATCCCAATGATGCGGCGACGCTCTTTGCCGTGTCGCCTTTGGTCGCGCGCGACCGGCGACTTCGGCTCGTCATCGGCAACCGCGAGGGCCCGACGACCAAGGGCGACAATCTCAATCGGCTGTGGGCGGCGCTCGGAGAGGACGAACGCGCGGAAAACAAGCGCTTTGCCGCAGTGGTCCTCCACGATGCCGAGGATCATGTCCATCCGGATGAACTCGCGCTCTATCGTCGTTATCTTGGCGAAAATGCGATGGTGCAAATCCCCGTCGTGCCGTCGATGGCGCGCGGCTCGCGCTGGATCGGCGGCCATTATGGCGACGAATTTGCCGAAGCGCATGGCAAGGAACTCGTCGTTCGCTCGCGCCTCGACATGCCGCTCCCCTCGGCCGGGGTCGGTTGCGCGCTGACGCGGAACGCGCTTGCCCTGCTGGCGATCGAGCGCGGTGGCGAGCCGTTTCGATGCGACAGCCTGACCGAGGATTACGAGATCGGCATGGTGATCGGCGCTTATGGTCTCGGTGCCCGCTTCGTCGAGGCGATTGGATCGACGGGCGACCGGATCGTGTCGCGCGGCAATTTTCCGGGAAAGGTCGATGCCGCGGTGCGGCAGAAGTCGCGCTGGATTGCCGGGATCGCGCTGGCGGGCTGGGACCATATCGGCTGGGCAGGATCGCGGCAGGATATGGGGAGGCTTTCCGCGAGCCGCATCTGGCTCGTTCGCTGGATGTTGTGGCGCGACCGCCGCGCGCCGCTGGCCGCGCTTGTCCTGCTTGCCGCTTATGCGGGGCTGGTCGCCACGGTCGCCGGCTGGACGGGGCAGTCGCTATTCGGCTGGCGTGCGGCCGAACCTGGCGACGGCATGCGGCTGCTGCTTGCGTTCAACGCCGCGATGCTGTGCTGGCGAATGGGAATGCGCGGGCATTTCACGGCGCGCTGGTACGGGTTGCGCGAGGCGGTGCTTTCGCTGCCGCGCGCCTTTTTTGCGAATGTGATCGCGATGCTCGCCGCACGGCGTGCGGTTGCCCTTTATTGGCGGATGCTGCGGTCGGGCGAGGTCGTCTGGGACAAGACCGAACATCTGGAAAATGACCTCGCACATGACGACGCCTTGGTCCGGAAGGCGGCACGATGATGGCACGCCGCATCGACGCGCGCCGCGACGCGCCGGCGCTGCGCTTTCTGCTCCTGTGCGTCGGTGGATGGATCATGTTGCGGATCATGATGGTCTGGAATCCCGCCATGCCGTCGCCCCCCGCCGCGACCGGCGTGCCCTGGTCGGCGCCGCGCCCGTTTGCGGCCGGCGCTTCCCCGCCAGGCAGTGTGCCGCGCGTCGTTGGGCATCGTGACGTCCCCGCGACGGGACAGCGAACGAACCGGTCGCTCGTCGCCATAGCGACACCGGTCCTTCACGCCATACCTCCGCCTGCGGGCGAAGCGGAACCCGTTTCCGGCGGTTTGCATGCCGATCGTCACAGTCTGCGCCTCGCATTGTTCGCGCGGCTCCTGCCGCCGTCGCCGGGCGCCGCGGCCCGGTCAGCCACGCCGACGGGCGGGACACTATGGTTCCCCGCCCCGCGCGCCGCACGAGCCGATCCGGGGCAAGGCAAACCGTTCTGGATCCGGCAAGGGCTGGCGGGCTGGTCGCTGGCGGGCTGGCTCTATCTGCGCGAGGGATCGGATCGCGCGCCCGATACCATCGGAGCAGCAAGCCAGCTTGGCGGCAGCCAGGCGGGGCTTCGGCTCGGCTACGGCTTCGGTGATACCGGCCGCACGCGCGCCTATGGCCGCGCGACGATCGCGGTTCAACGGCCGCAGCAGCGCGAGATGGCGCTCGGTCTCGCCTTCGCCCCGCTCGCGCACCTGCCCGTCGACGTCGCGATCGAGCAGCGCGTTGCGGTTGGCAAGGAGGGCCGCACGGCGCTTGCGATCATGGCCAGCGGGGGCGTTTCCGAAGTCGCGTTGCCAGCGGGGTTCCGGCTCGACGCCTATGCGCAGGCGGGTGTTGTCGGAATGCGGCGGCGCGACGGCTTTGCCGACGGGGCGATCGTGGTCGATCGGCGCCTTGGTGCGAGCGAGACGTCGCTGCGTCTCGGCGCGCTCGCGGCCGGGGCGATACAGCCCGACGCGGGGCGCGTCGATGTCGGGCCGCGGCTGACCCTCCGCCTTCCCGATGTGGGGGAAGGCAGCCGCATCGCGCTCGACTGGCGCCAGCGCGTTGCCGGCGACGCCCGCCCCGAAAGCGGCCTTGCCCTGACCCTCGCCAGCGACTTCTGAGATTTCGGCGAAATTAGGCGCCGCTGCCGATTCCCCGTGCCGCAAAAATGGTTTAGGGTCGCGAGAATCGGCGCAGTTTCTCGCGCCGTTGAGCGTAATCGGGGCCCATGGATCTTTACCTCCCAGTCGCCAATCTGTCGGTCAACGCGCTGGTCATCGTCCTGCTGGGTGGCGGGGTGGGCTTTCTGTCGGGCATGTTCGGCGTCGGCGGCGGCTTTCTGACCACGCCCTTGCTGATCTTTTACGGTATTCCGCCCACGGTCGCCGCGGCGTCGGCGGCGACGCAGGTGACGGGCGCGAGCGTGTCGGGGGTAATGGCGCACCTCGAGCGCGACGGCGTCGATCTGCGCATGGGCTGGGTTCTGGTCGCGGGCGGTCTGATCGGCTCGCTGATCGGTGCAGGCCTGTTCGAACTGCTCGCCGCCTGGGGCCAGATCGATACGGTGATCAATATCCTCTATGTCGCGCTGCTCGGCACCGTCGGCTCCTTCATGGGGCGCGAGGCATGGGGGAGCTTTCGCGCATCGCAGGCGGGCCTGCCCGCGCCGGCGCGCAAGCGTCGCCACCATCCGATGGTCGCCAACCTGCCGCTGCGCTGGCGCTTCTATCGTTCGGGCCTCTATATCTCGCCGCTCGCGCCGCTGCTGCTGGGGATGGTGGGGGGCGTACTGACGATGCTGCTCGGCGTCGGTGGCGGGTTTATCATGGTACCCGCGATGCTCTACCTGCTCGGTATGGGAACGCAGGTCGTCGTCGGTACGTCGCTGTTCCAGATCCTGTTCGTGACGATCGCGACGACGATGGTCCATGCGTTGACCACGGGCGCGGTCGACATCGTGCTCGCCGGGCTGCTGCTGCTCGGCAGCGTGATCGGGGCGCAAGTCGGCGCGCGCTTCGCGCAAAAGGTGAAGCCCGAATATCTGCGTATGGCGCTTGCCGCTATCGTACTGCTCGTCGCGCTGCGTATGGGGGTCGACCTCTTCATTCGCCCCGAAGAAATCTATACGGTGCAGTGACGCGCGCCCGTGCCTTGATCGTCTTGCTCGCGGCGCTGCTGATGCCGGCCGGGGCGGTATATGCTGCCGATCCGCGACTGGTGCCCGATGTGTCGAGCCGGGCGATCGACATCCAGTACAGCTTCACCGGCGAGGAACTGCTGCTGTTCGGCGCGATCCTCTATCCGGGCCAGCGCCTGCCCGACGACCGCGCCGACATCGTTGTCGTGTTGAAGGGACCGGTGCGGCCGATCGTGCTACGCGAAAAACGCCGCGTAGCAGGCATCTGGGTCAATGCGAGCAGCATCCGCCTGCGTACGTCGCCCGGTTTTTACGCGATCGGATCGTCGCGCCCGATCGACAAGCTGGTCGACGAACGCAC